>NZ_JADBTZ010000204.1:0-9357 GCF_020245885.1 Microcystis sp. M165S2
GAGGCTTAATTGTTGGGTCATCAAATCTAATTGAGATATGCCAACGTCCAGAAGGATGTAATCTGACTGTTACTGTGCTTGGTTCACAAGCTTCTGGGATTTGTCTTGACCATCGAATTGCTAAAGGTTCTGTGCATTTAGCTAAATAGATTTGTTTGTCTTTAAATTTAAAAGCAGATTTAGTAAATTCGGCACTTCCTCCCTGATGTTTTTTCTTAAAGTTAGGATACTTAGTACGACCAGCAAAGAAGTTAGTAAAAGCTGTTTGTAGATGTCTTAACCCTTGTTGTAAAGGTACACAGCTTACTTCATTGAGAAAGTCTAATTCTTCTTGCTTTTTCCACTCGGTTAGCATTGAAGAGGTTTCAGTATATCCTACTCTTTCTTGCTTTTCGTACCAAGCTTGTGTTCTGAGATGGAGAGCTTTATTGTAAACCAATCTTACACAGCCCAAAGTGCGCCGCAATAGCGACTCTTGTTCGGGTGTGGGGTAAAATCGGTAAGAATAGGCTTTCTCCATATCTTACATTCTGGCATATATCGTGTAAATGCGCTAATATTTAACGGTAAAGCCGTCGTAGAACGACGGGGTTTCAGACCCAAATTTTCGATGAGCCTATCGACTCCCACCGTTACCGCGATCAATTATCCTGATGCTACCATCACTAGGGCTGAACGCGCCCTCTGTTGTTCTCCTTTCCGTCTCACCCTATTCGCCGCTATGCTTGAGCGAAGTGTATCACTTTTAAGCATCCCCGGTCCTGGAGGTTTAGAAAAAGGTTATACTTCCAGACTGCTGACGGAAGCGGCAGCGGAAAGCTATCTTCTCTGGTTGATTAAAGTGGGAATTTTGCGGCGCGAAGTAGATGGACAGGGGATAACCGATAGTTTTCGTCTCACTCCTTTAGGGAGGAAATTAATAGAAAAATGGCAACCCCAAGGGTATCTTTTCCCTAAACCCAATTTCTGGCAAAGATTTTTAAATACTCTGCAACGTTGGTTTTCTTTTTAAGCAAGAGGCAACAGGCAACCCCCCCAACCCCTCGACATCGGGGGGGGTTAATAGAAAGAATCTGGCAATTCTCCTACCTAAAAAAAGGTTATAAACTAAGTACATCAAAGCTTTTAGCTTAACAAATTAGGTTGTAGATTCGGCCATTGTTATCAGTTATCATACCAAATCCGGTTATTAAAGACTGATTATTTATTCTCCCTTTTGCCTATTGCATGAGTGTCTCTCCTCATAAGTAGCCTATACTCAACGGATTTAGTATCAGTTATCAGATGTGAGTTTTCAGTTACTGGTTATCAGTTATCAACTGTTTACTGATTACTGTTTATTGATCACTGATTACTGTTTACTGTTTACTGTTTACTGTTCACTGAAAATACTCAACTAAAAAAACTAGATGAAAGCAATCATGGTAGTGGGGACAACATCCCACGCGGGTAAATCTTTTTTAACTGCGGCCTTATGTCGTCTATTAAACCGGAAAGGTTGGCAGGTAACACCCTTTAAAGGTCAGAATATGGCTCTTAATGCCTATGTTACCGCCGGAGGGGGAGAAATGGGTCACGCCCAGGCGGTGCAAGCATGGGCCGCGGGGACAATTCCCCGGGTAGAAATGAACCCAATTTTATTAAAACCCCAGGGAAATATGACCTCTCAGGTGATTATTAAAGGCAAGGCTGTTGGTGTCACCACGGCAGCGGATTATTATCAGAATTATTTTGAGCAAGGTTGGCAAGCAATTAAAGAATCTTTAGCTAAATTATCAACAGAATTTGATCTAGTTGTCTGTGAAGGTGCGGGAAGTCCGGCGGAAATAAATCTCAAACATCGCGATTTAACTAATATGCGGGTGGCTAAATATCTGGATGCCGCTACTATTTTAGTGGTGGATATTGATCGCGGGGGGGCTTTTGCTCACGTCGTCGGTACGTTAGAATTATTAGAACCGGAGGAAAGAGCTTTAATTAAAGGTATTGTGATCAATAAATTTCGCGGACAAAAATCTCTCTTAGATGCGGGGATTACTTGGCTAGAAGATTATACAAAAATTCCTGTGTTAGGAGTTCTTCCCTATAGTGATATCTTTTTAAGTGCCGAGGATTCTCTCAGTTTACTCGATCGCCCCGCCCAAAAACCAAAAGCTGAACTAAATATCATTGTCATTCGTCTGCCTCATATCGCTAATTTTACTGATTTTGACCCTCTCTGTGGTGAAGCAACGGTTAATGTACGTTATCTAGAATTACAGGAATCTTTAGGTTATCCCGATGGGGTAATTATCCCGGGTTCTAAAACTGCTGTTGCTGATTTAATCGCTCTTGATCAAAGTGGTATGGCTAATCAATTACAAGCCTATCACCAAAGGGGAGGTATTATCTTTGGCATCTGTGGTGGTTTACAAATGTTAGGGCGATTAATCCTGGATCCTGACCATCGAGAAAGTACATACAGTGAGGCAGCAGGTTTAAATTTACTGCCCTTAAAAACGGTAATTACTGCCGAAAAAATTACCCGTCAACGACAAGTTTTATCCAATTATCCCCAAGCTGGTTTACCGGTAATGGGATACGAAATTCACCAAGGAATAAGCCAATGGGAAAGTGAATCAGGTTATCAAAAAATGTTCGAGGAAGATGCTAGTCTAGGAATTGTCAATGATTCTCTCTCAATTTGGGGCTGTTATTTACATGGTATCTTTGATAATGGTTCTTGGCGAAGAACTTGGCTAAATCATCTGCGTCAGCGTCGCGGTTTATTATCTTTGCCTACGGGAATTGCTAACTATAGTGAACAAAGAGAAATAACCCTGGATACTATGGCTAATTTAGTGGAAGAACATTTAAATCTTAAACCTATTCTTGCTCATTTGTAAGGAGAAATAATGACTATTTCAGTGCGTTTTTTACCCGATGATATCATCATGGAAGCGGAAACCGGAGAACTATTATTAGATGTGGCCAAAAAAGCAGGAATTGAAATTCCTACCGGCTGTTTAATGGGTTCCTGTCACGCCTGTGAAGTAGAATTAGATGATGGTAGTCAAATTTGTAGTTGTATTACCGGTATCCCCAGCGATCGAGATTCTTTAACCGTTCATTTATACTCCGATCCGCTTTGGTAGTTGTTCAGGTTTTCTGATAACAGAATTCAGCTATTACTGTTAAGTTGACGACTTCTAACTCGGAGAATACTGACTCGGAGACTTCTCGTCTAAGGGAAGGTTTTTGATTTTTGCAGGATGTCCATTCATAATAGTAAATGCAATATATTTATAAAATACCATGGTACATGGTATCAATGGGATGTGACAATAAATTTCACTAAACCCTTGACAAAAGTTACTTTTTGTATTACCCTGCGATAGTGGTGATGCCACGCAAAACACTTACACATTAACTGTTTTAAAATATGTCAGATTATTATCATTATCAAAATTCTTGCTGTGGGACTGCCCACGCTTATTTGCTACCTTCTCTAAGTCAGATTTTTGCCGATCTTGCTCCTCCTGAAAAGCGTATTTTTGATCTCGGTTGTGGCAACGGATCGATCGCTAATTGGTTATCAGAAAAAGGATTTCAAATCAGTGGCTGCGATCCTTCCGAATCGGGGATAGCAGAGGCAAAAAAAGCCTATCCTGAACTTGATCTCCACGTTGGCTCCGCCTATGATGATCTGGCTAGTAAATTTGGTACTTTTCCGCTGCTAATTAGTTTGGAAGTGGTAGAACACGTCTATGCCCCGCGCGATTATGCTAAGACCGTTTATAATCTGCTGCAACCCGGAGGAGCTGCGCTGATCTCCACTCCCTATCATAGTTATCTGAAAAATTTGGCCCTAGCGGCTACGGGCAAGATGGACGATCATTTTACCGCTCTTTGGGATCACGGACATATTAAATTTTGGTCTGTCAAAACTATCACAAAACTGTTAACAGAAGCTAATTTATCGGTAGAGAAAATCTATCGTATCGGTCGTATTGCTCCCTTAGCGAAGACGATGATTATTCTCGCTCGTCGGGGTCAATAAATCATACTAAATCTTGTTTAAAAGGTATAGGAGAGGAGGGAGCAGGGAAGTTAAGCATTTGTACTAAAACTTCCAATACGCAGTTTAAATACAGTACACCTTAGTCAAACTTGGGAACAATCCAAGCTGCTATAATAGCCAATAAAACAACAATTTCTAAGACTTTATATAAGTTAAGAGATTGTAGCCACTGAAAAGTATTAGCTAGACGCAAACTTAACCCCCATTGACGTAATTGAGACAACCATAATTTCGGACTATCTTGTTCACGAAAACGCCATTTAAGGATAGATAATAACAGGGGAACCCCTCCCACTTTAGCAGTCATGAGCAGGTGCAGGATCAGACATACTGCCATAATTAACCAACTGAGCAAATGGGCATAATACCAGAAGTGATTTAATTCCCCTTCTGGTAGCCATTTGGAATCCATCATCCGGCCACTATACAAAGCAAAAGTTAGGGCAAAAAGAGTCAAAGTATTGACTAAACGATGGAGACTATACCACCAAATCGGCTTACCAAATTGGGTTAATTTGTTAAGAGAATCACTTTGAATTAATCTTTTGTTGCCCCGACGAAAAGCATAGATAGCAAAAATAGGAAAAATAATCAGAGTATAGAGGCCAAAAGTGCCGTGAATACTTTCAATTTCTCCATATTCTGGTAAGGGCAGTTTTAACCAACGACCGTCAAAAGTATCATAGGTCCAATAGGCCGTAACCATGGCGGCAATGAGGACAATTCCCGTCAATCCGTGCAGAATTCGCAGTAACAGAGGTTGATAAGGTTGATTAGTTTTCATCGACTCGATCGATACAATGGGGGGAGGTAAACTTTGGCCAGATACTATGTTAACTAATCCTTGGCTCGTCGCTGTTCTTCTCAATACCATCCTCCTCGGAATCGCTTGGATTGCCCCAAAAAAGCTCTTAACTGCCATGGGTTATCTCCATGCTTGGGTTTTAGGGGTAATTGTCTGGGGAAGCTTAGGATGGCGCGGTTATCTAATTGTTTTATTCTATTTCCTCGTCGGTTCTACTGTCACCCGCATCGGTTTAGCGCGCAAGGAAGCAGAGGGAATCGCCGAAAAAAGAGCGGGGGTACGCGGTCCAGAAAATGTCTGGGGTTCCGCTTTAGCGGGGGCAATTTGCGCTATCCTAAGTCTTTTTGCCGCTTCTCCCTGGGATTACCTCTTAATACTCGCTTATGTGGCTAGTTTTAGCACCAAATTAGCCGATACTACTGCCAGTGAGGTGGGTAAAGCTTACGGTAAAACTACTTATCTAATCACTAATTTTAAATCCGTCCCCCGGGGAACAGAAGGTGCTGTTAGTTTAGAGGGAACGCTCGCCGGTTTGCTGGCAGCCACGGCTATTTCCCTGTTAGCATGGGCTATCGGTGCGATCAATCCTATCGGTGTGTTATGGTGTGTAATTGCGGCATTTATCGCCACCAATATTGAAAGTCTCATCGGTGCTACCCTACAAACTCGCTTTCTGTGGTTAACTAATGAATTGGTCAATGTGATCAATACGGTTATCGGTGCGATCGTGGCTATACTGTTAAGCTTCCTCTGGTCTTTCAGCTAAAATTAAGTGACTAAAAAAAATTTTCAGAGAATATCTATGCTAAAGTGGCGTTTTTGTGCATTGACCCTGCTGTTACTGCTAATTACTGCCTGTGGCACGGAAAATCCACCCAATTCTAGTTCTAACACTGCAAGTAGTCCCGATGCTGGCCGCTTGCCAACGGTGAAAAATCGCGGTAAGTTAATTTGTGGCATTAACGGAGAAGTGCCGGGGTTTAGCTTTGTTAATGAAAAAGGCGAATATTCGGGCTTAGATGTGCAAATTTGCCGAGCTATTGCGGCCGCTCTCTTTAATGATACCTCCAAAGTCGAATATCGTAAACTTAGCCCCCAAGAGAGATTTACTGCTGTGCAGACGGGAGAAGTGGATATTCTCAGTCGCAACACCACTTGGACGATTAACCGGGATACCGCCCTGGGGATGGAGTTTATCACCCCGGTTTTCTATGATGGTCAAGGAATTATGGCCACGAAAGCCAGTAATGTTAAGAAATTAGAAGATTTGAGTGGAAAGTCCATTTGTGTGCTATCGGGAACCACCACAGAACAAAATCTGGCCGATGCCATGGCAAAAGCGGGAGTTCAAGGTTATAAACCGATCGTTTCCGATGATGTGGAGGCCTTATATACAGCTTATCAGGCGGGGCGTTGTCAAGCCGTCACCTCCGATCGCTCCCAATTGGTGGCCCGGCGCTCGGTTTTTCCCCGACCGCAGGATCATCAATTATTAGAAGTGGTAATATCTAAGGAACCCTTGGCCCCGGCCGTAGCCGATGGTGATCCCCCTTGGTCGAATGCCGTCCGCTCGATCGTTTTTAGTTTAATTCAAGGGGAAGAATTTGGGATTAACTCCCAAAATATTGCCACTTTTGCTGATAGTAAAGACCCCAGTATTCGGCGCTTTTTGGGTATCGACGAGAAGTTAGGTGAAGATATGGGTTTACCCAATGATTTTGCCCAAAGAGTCTTAAAACAGGTGGGTAATTACGGGGAAATTTATGATCGTGAAATCGGTAAACCCCTGCAACTCGATCGAGGTTTAAATAATCTTTGGACAAAGGGGGGTTTATTGTATTCTCCTCCTTTTCGTTAATTTTAAAATTGTGTTTCCTGACGGGGAATATAGACTCCTATGGCTGCTGGAATAACTCGAAACATGGCGGGAGTAGTGCTAGTAATTTCGCCATCGGTGTTAATACTATGGGGTTTACGAGTCTGAATTTGAATTTCTTTCCCCTTAAGAGTTCTCACCCAAGATAATAAACCCTGTTGTCCTCGCGGTAATGTCCACAAAAGCGGGAAAATTTGCCACCAGTGTTCAATTTCTAGGCTATATAAATCTAATCTTTGATCGTCAATTTGGGCATCGTGAGCGATCGGCATTCCTCCCCCATAATAACGACCATTTCCGATCGCTATTTGTAGGGTTTTAACTTTGATATTTTGGCCATCAATACCGATCATAGCGGTAAAAGGACGAGTTTTACTTAATAACTGTAGGGCTGTCCAAGCGTAGGCCAAAATCCCCAAACGTCGCTTTAAACCCTTGTTCAGTTTTTGGGTAATTTTCACACTTAATCCTAAACTAGCCACGTTGAAAAAGTATTTATTATTTACCCAACCTAGATCGATATATTTTAAATTACCTTCCGCAATAATTCGACAAGCTTCGGCAATAGAATTCGGTATCCCTAAAGTCCGGGCCAAATCATTAGCCGTTCCCAAAGGTATAATGCCTAGGGGCAGTTGAGTTTCTACCAACACATCCACCATAGCATTAAGAGTCCCATCGCCACCACCGACGATAACTAAATCAATATTAGAGCGATACTTTTCCATCAAAAAAGGTATATCTTCTACCTTTTTCAAAGGGACGCTGATAATTTCAAAATCCCAATGATTGAGCAGCTCGACAGTTTGAGCAAAGTTTTCTTTACCCTTGCGCGAGTGACGATTAATTAGTAGTAAAGCTCTTTTAGTCATAGGTCAGTTTCTCATGCAGGGATAAAGGTTATGTAATTAAATCAGAAAAAATATCAGGTGATTGTCAATAATATAGCCCCATTGATCACTAAATTTTAGTTAATAGCCCTTTCTTCGAGAAAATGTTCTACCATTGCCCCTATGTAGGGTTTGCTGAATAAATCTAAAAACCTTGCTGGATAAGACTTTTAGACTTTTTTGAAATCCAAAAGTACCAGATATGGGAGTGATCAGGGGGAAATTCAGGTACTTTTTCCCTGAAAATTAGGTAATTGACCACCTGAAAATCGGTAAAACCCTACACCCTACACCCTACACCCTACACCCTGCCCCTAGGAAAAACTTTTTCAGCAGACCCTATGTATGATAGCAAATTGAGACCCTTCAAGGCCATGAAACGAAGATAATGGCAGACTATTACTTGATTTTACTGATAACGGGCGTTTTTTCGGGCTTATTAGCGGGTTTATTCGGTATTGGGGGTGGCACTATCTCCGTGGCGATCCTGTTAAATTTGGGCTACAGTTACGGGGAATCGGTGGCTACCAGCAGTTTAGCGATCGTTTTCACTTCCCTAGTGGGTACGATCCAAAATTGGCGATTAGGTTCCCTCAAATGGCAGCGAGTTCTCCTCTTAGGCCTACCCGGGATTTTTACGGCATTTATCGGGGTCTATCTGGTCAAATATAGCCCCAAACACCTCCTAGAAGCGGCTTTTGGTTGTTTTTTACTGCTCAATATCTATTTAAGCAATCTCAAGCAAAATTTAAGCCAAAAAGAGCCAGTTTCTGCCATTAGATTGAATCCTAATCTAGCCTGTCTGCTAACCGGAGGAATCGCTGGATTTCTAGCCGGTATTTTCGGAATTGGCGGTGGGGCGATCATGGTGCCACTACAAATGATTTTTTTGGCAGAAAAGATCAAAATCGCCATTGTCACCAGTTTAGGTGTGGTTTTACTCAATTCGATCGCCGCCTGTTTCGCTCATGCCCAAGCCGGTTATATTCTTTATCTACAAGGGATTATTTTAGGTATCGGTGGTTCTCTAGGTGTACAAGTAACCACTCGTTTTTTACCGAAATTACCGGATCGATTGGTGCGGATTACTTTTTATATTTTTCTGCTACTGATGGCCATTTATTTCTTCATCCGCGCTTGCTCTTAAACCGCATCAACGGACTCGTTAAATCTCAACTTTCTAACCTTTCTAGTCTCTCCCTGATGGGCTTTTTCCCTATTCATCAATAAAAAACGGAGAATACTTGACAAATTCGGGGGGGGTAGAATGGCGGAGATTATTGCTTTTAATCGCTCATCTATGGGGTATAAATCTTAACTTTTCCCAGTATTAGCCATAACATTAGCTTGAATCAATCAAATCAAACAGGATTTAGTATAACAGAACCTCCTAGACATGAGGACATAAGGAGATTATGTCCCGTTTTGTATAGCTCTAACCTGTTCAACCTCTAATTCTAAGGCGGATGCGACTTGCTCAACGCTTAACCCTAAGGCTAACAAACGAGGGACAGCCTCTAATGCTTTGTTTAGTCTGCCTTCCTGACGACCTTCCTGACGACCTTCCTGACGACCTTCCTGACGACCTTCCTGACGACCTTCCTGACGACCTTCCTGACGACCTTCCTCGCGCACATCTTGAAAATACTGAGTTTGTTTTAATTCATCTAAACTAAACATAGTTTCTATCTCCCGACGATTGAGAAGCGGTAACTTATAAACAAGA
>NZ_JADBTZ010000205.1:0-10637 GCF_020245885.1 Microcystis sp. M165S2
AACTGATAACTGATAACTGATAACTGATAACTGATAACTGATAACTGATAACTGATAACTGATAACTGATAACTGATAACTGATAACTGATAACTGATAACTGATAACTGATAACTGATAACTGATAACTGATAACTGAAAATGTCCAATTCCTCAACAACCTCGCAATTAAAGCCTAATAGCCCCAAAATTCTGGCTGTTGTCAACGGTAAAGGTGGTGTGGGTAAAACCACCACTGCGGTCAATTTAGCGGCAATTTGGGGGCAAAATCAGCGTGTTTTGCTGGTGGATGCGGATCCCCAGGGTTCCTCCACTTGGTGGGTAGAAAGAAATCAAGGGGATATGGTATTTGATTTAGCCAAGCAAATTAATACAGAGAAATTAGGAGAATTGCGTCAAATTATCGAGTACGATCTGATCGTGATTGACACACCACCAGCTTTGCGCTCCCAATTACTTACCGCAGTAATAGCAGAATCAGATTATTTAATTTTACCGACTCCTCCCGCACCGATGGATTTAATGGCTTTAATTGACACGGTACGCACGGCAGTTAAACCCCTAGGAATTTCCTATCGGGTTTTGTTAACGAAAGTGGATTCCCGTAGTCTTAAGGAAACTTTGGAAGCACAAAATACTTTATTAGAATTAGGTATTCCTGCCTGTCATGCTTTTGTCAGAAATTATAAGGCTCACGAAAAAGCCGTTTTAGACGGGGTAGCTATTACCAATTGGCGGGGTAAAAATGCCCAAGAAGCCAGCGCCGATTATCGTCGTGTGGCCGAAGAATTAGAACGGGATTGGTAGATTTATCGACAGGTTTTCTAAGCACAATATTTTTGCAGTAAAGAAATCACTAAATCTAGACCATCGGGCTGAACTTGAACAGTATAGGCTTCGGCTTCAATTTGCCGGCTAAAACCTTCATAATTCATAAAAAATCTTCTGGTTATTGCTGGTGGTTCTATCCCTAAATTAAGAGCTTTAACTGTTTTGCCTCCATGACAAAGTTGAGTGGCATGGACAGCTTCATGAATCAATGTTGGTCGGGCAATACCTAAGTCAAAAACTAGGGGATGAATCCAAATAATTCTAGTTTTACTATCAAATAAACCGTAGGCTCCTCGCACGGGTGGCGGGGCAATTTTGACGATGAAATTGTGTTTTTCTAGAGCTTTTTGTAGTCGTAGAAAATCTGGATTTGCTGCCGATAAATTTTCTCCTGCAGCTAATTGTATCCCTAGAAAAACAGCAGCGATTGTGTAATAAATGCCCATCCGGTGATAGTTCATATTAAAGGGAGATCAAAATTAGCAAGAGGTCTATTGATGAATCGAACCATCGGGGAGAATTGTTCCTGTTAAAATTGCCCCAGTTAATTTCACCATAATACGCTTACCAAAGCCAATTTTTGCCCCGCGTAAATCCGCCGCCGACAGATCCGCCCCGCTTAAATCGGCCCCGATGAGATTGGCTTCCTGTAAATTTGCGCCTTTAAGGTTAGCTTCGAGGAGATTGGCGCGAAAAAGATTAGCTTTGTACAGATTAGCTTTTTCTAGGTTAATTTTGTGCAGGAAGCTATCGCTTAAGTCGGCATGGCTTAAATCTGCCCCGATGAGACTGCGATTAGAGAGATCTTTTTCCTTCAGGTTGGCCCCCTGTAAATCGGCTCCGTTTAAGTCCCGATAGTGAGGGCGCCAGGCGGCCTGATTGTGAACCTGATGGTTATTCTGGGAGTGGCTGTGTTGACTATGGGTTTCTTGACTAGGGGTTTTGTGACTGTGGGTTTGTGAATTTTGGCCGGGTTGGCTAGGGTGAGGCTGATAGGGGGAAGCAGTTTTATAAGCGTGGGCGGGCTTTTTTTCAGGTTTAGGGGCGTAATTGGAGCTTTTAGGAGAATTTTGATGGATTTGCCGCAATTGCTCCCTAGCGTGGTTAATTTCTTGCAGTTTAGCGGTGGCTTTTTCCAAAAGACGCTGATTATCTTTGGGAATGCGATCGGGATGCCAAATAAACACCAAATCCTTGTAGGCCTGATTGATCTCGTCGAGAGATGCCCCATGATCTAACCCTAAAACTTTATAGTATCGCTCCAATTCTTTCATCATCGAAGTCCTAGTACAAGGATAAAAGCATTAATAACCAGAATTTTTCTGAGTCTGGTCGGATTTTCTGGGAGAGGATTTCTTTCAGGATAATTTGACTCTGGGATAGTTGCCATAAAATTTGAGAAAATGTCTGGTAATTAAGAAAATCTCGTTTTTCTATCCTGTTTTGGGCTGTAATTGTATAGCATATAACAGCAAAATTGGCAAGTTATCGATACAAAACTTAATTTATGGTCTTGGGGGTTGGGGGTTGGGGAAGTGGGGAAGTGGGGAGGTGGGGAGGTGGGGAAGTGGGGAGGTGGGGAGGTGGGGAGGTGGGGAAATTGAACTAAAACCCCAACACCCCAAAACCCCAACACCTAAAACCTGCCGACCGCCGACCGCCTCCCGACTGCTGTATGATAAAACTTGTCCCGATAGGATAAATCAAGGTTGTGAAATTTGGTCAGTGGTTGGGGTTTATCTGTTTAATAATGGCTCTGTATGTATTGTGGCAGATTCGACAGCTGTTATTATTGATTTTTATGGCGATCGTGTTTACCGTAGCCTTAAATAGATGTGTAAAAGGATTGCAGAGATTAGGGATTAAAAGGGGGTTGGCTATTTTAATTACCCTGCTGACGAGTCTAGCAATTGTGATTTTATTTTTTGTAATTATCGTTCCCCCCTTTGTTGAACAGTTCCAAAAATTAATTGAACTTTTACCGCAAGCTTGGGATTTAGTCCGCAATAACTCGCTTCGATGGCGACAACAGTTCCAATTTGATTGGTTGCCATCGCTGCCTAATTTAAGTGATTTAGTCCAGCAGTTACAACCTTTAGGAACCTTTGTTTTTAGTAACTTTTTTACTTTCTTTTCTAACTCAGTTGCGGCAATTTTGCAATTATTATTCGTGCTGGTGTTAGCAATGATGATGTTAGCCAATCCCCAACCCTATCGACAAGCTTTCTTAAAATTATTTCCTAACTTCTATCGTCGTCGTGCCGAGGAAATTCTTACCCTATCGGAAGCGGGTTTGGGTAATTGGTTGTTGGGAATTGCCATTAGTTCAACTATGGTAGGATTATTCAGTGGTTTCGGTCTTTGGGTTCTACAAATTAATCTAGTTCTCGTTCATGCTATCCTAGCAGGATTGCTCAATTTTATCCCTAATATCGGACCGACTGCTAGTGTGATTTTTCCGATACTCATTGCTGTTATCGATGCACCTTGGAAAATTGTCGCTATTCTGATTCTCTATTTTATTATCCAAAATGTCGAAAGTTATTGGTTGACACCCACTGTCATGGCTAAACAGGTATCTTTATTACCGGCAATTACCCTAATTGCTCAAATATTCTTCGCTCAAATATTTGGCATCTTAGGTTTATTATTGGCTTTACCTTTGACAGTGGTAGTAAAAACATGGTTAGATGAATTACTATTCAAAGATATTTTAGATCAATGGGATCACGGTCATAACAAATCTTAAATAATCTCGGCAAAAGTCATGAAATTAATCATTCTTACTCTCGTTATTTTATCTAATTTTTTTGCTGCTCTCCCAGCTAAGTCTGAAACGGTTCTAGAAAAAATTAAACGCACGGGATTATTAGAAGTAGCTATGAGAGAAGATGCAATTCCGTTTGGCTATCGAGATAGTAATAATAATTTGCAGGGATTATGCTTAGATTTTATCCAATTGCTTAGAGAACAACTAAAGCATAAATTAAACCTCCGGATCATCAGTGTCAAAATTTATAAATCAACTTTATTTAATCGCTTCCAGTTATTGGAAAATAAAACCGTTGATTTCGAGTGTGGTCCTAATAGTATCAGAAAAAATATACCTGATGGTGTCAGTTTTTCTCGTCCTTTTTTTGTCACGGGAACTCAGTTTTTAGTTCGGAGTGATAATCAGAAGAATTTTAACTTTTCCTCGTCCTTAGAAGGTATAAGTATTGGAGTTTTGCGAGATACCAGTACTCAAGAATTATTAAGACAAAAATATCCTCTTGCTACCTATCAAGAATTTCAAGGAGTGACGGGAAGACTGCGAGGTATCCAAAGTTTAAGAAGGAATAGAATAGATGCTTTTGCTAGTGATGGTATTCTGCTAATTGGAGAAGCTGTTATCCTCGGTTTATCCTTAGAAAAAGATTATCAACTTATCCCGCGCAATCCTTTAAATTGTGATTATTATGGTTTCATTCTTCCCGCTAATGATCCCCAATGGCAAGAGTTTATTAATGCGGTTATCGTCACCAGTGAGAACAGAAATATTTTTAAAACATGGTTTACTGAAGTTGCTTCCTATTTTATACATACCTGGCAGTATTGTCGTAATAATCCCGAAAAATCTCAGTAAAACTTAACGATTATGCTCAAAAAAAATGATTTATTTTGGTTAGTTAGTTCCAGTACAATAATCCTGTTTATTTGCAGTGCTATCAGACATATTTTATTTCAATCTAATGCTCTCGATCTTGGTTGGTTCGATCAAGGAGTTTACCTAATTTCTCAAGGAAAAACCCCGATTATATCTTTTGTTGGCTACCATATTTTAGGCGATCATATCGCTTTTATTCTCTATCCTATAGCCTTACTTTATAAAATTTATCCTAGCGTTTATTGGCTGCTTTTCTTACAAGCTTTTTCCCTTTCCCTTGCAGTTTTTCCCCTCTGGCAATTGGCTATACAAGCGGGATTAAAAGAAAAACAAGCTTATACATTAGCCTTAGTTTATCTGCTCTATCCCCTGATTTTTAATGTTAATCTCTTTGATTTTCATCCCGAAGTTATCGCAGTGCCAGCGATTTTTTGGACAATTTTGGCAGCAAGATTAAATAATCTCTGGGGATTTTGTCTAGGAATCATTATTATTCTCGGTTGTAAAGCAATTCTCTCTTTAACATTGTTGGGAATGGGTATCTGGTTACTTCTCTGGGAAAAGAAAAAAATCTCGGGAATAATTGCTATTATTAGCGGCATTCTTTGGTTTATTATCACCACGAAATTATTAATCCCTCTCCTGACAGGAAAATCGGCAGTTATCGAAATGGCTGATTCTCGATATAGTTATCTAGGAGATAGTTTGCCAGCAATTATCTTTAATCTTTTCCTCAAACCCGATCTTGTCCTGGGAAAAATCTTGACTGGCAATAATCTAGAATATCTAATCCTATTAATTATTCCCTTATTTTGGGGTTTATCCTGGCGCTATTCTGCCCCAATAATTGCCGCTATTCCCGCACTCGCTTTAAATTTATTAGCAGATCATGCCCCACAAAAAAACTTAACCACTCAATATTCCCTGCCAATTTTGCCCTTTTTATTTCTAGCGGTTATCGCCACTTTAGCCCATAATAGTAACTGGTTGAAGCAGCCTAAATGGATAATTACTTGGGCAATTATTGCCTTTCTTGCCTTAGCTAAATACGGCTATTTTTGGTCACTATATTTAAATTCCCTTGATACTTGGGCAGCTACCCAAAAAGCTCTAACCCAAATTACCACCGGTGAGAGTGTCTTGACTACTTCTAGAATTGCCCCCCATCTTACCCATCGAGAAATAATCAAATTAGCGATCGAAGGTTCCCAATCCCTAGATTTAAATCAATTTAATTATATCCTACTCGATCGCCGTCATCCCGGTTGGTCTAGTTCACCAGAACTAATTGATGATCACTTAAATAAACTGAATCAAAATGACAACTTTCGGTTAATCCTTAATGAGGATGATGTGTTTTTATATCGGGCCTTGACAACCCCTCAAGAAAAAAAATAATTTGTCGTTCCACCGATTCCAATAAATTTTCTTTATCGACGGGAAACCAGACAATATCAGCATCGGCACGAAACCAAGTGCGCTGACGTTTAGCAAATTGACGGGTGTGGAGGATAATTAGATCGATCGCCTGTTCTAAAGAAATTTCCCCGAGGAGATATTGCTTAATCTCTGCATAACCCAAAGTCTGCAAAAGTGGCAAATCCCAACCGTATTTATCCCCCAAATTCTGCACCTCTGCTACTAATCCCCTGGCGATCATTTGATGAGTACGAACAGTGATCCGCTTGCCTAAACTTTCTGGGGAACAATCTAAACCAATTTGTAAAATCGGATAAGTGGGAGGATTTTCTCCCTGCTGACTAGAGATAGGTTTTCCTGTCAGATAAAAAACCTCCAAAGCGCGTAAAGTCCTGATCTGATCATGGGGATGAATTTTTTTAGCAGCCTCCTCATCTACCTGCGTCAGAATCTGATAAAGATAGGATTGCCCTAAAGCTTGTAATTGCTGTCTTAAATCCGCTTGAGGAGAAACCCTCGGTATTTTTAAACCTTTGACAATGGACTTGATATAAAGTCCCGTACCACCGACCAAAAACAGAGGAGAATAGTGGAGAGTGGTGATTAAATCCTCAGCTTGTTCTTGGTACTGTGCTAGGGTAAAATTATGCTGAGGAGCGCAAATATCAATTAGATAATGGGGAATCCGCTGACATTCTTCTAAGCTAGGTTTAGCGGTACCAATATTAAATTCTCGATAGATTTGTCGGGAATCGGCACTGAGAATTACTGAATTAAACTTTTCGGCCAATTGTAGGGCTAAACTGGATTTTCCCGTGGCAGTTGCCCCACAAATAACAATCAGAATAGGGAAAGAGGAAGTAGTCATCGAAAATTTTGGGTGGGAAACCCCGCCGTTCTAGGTTGGCTTTACGTTAATCAGTAATCAGTGAACAGTAATCAGTAATCAGTGAACGGTGAAAAGACAGGACTGTTAAGCTAAGACGCATTTAAACAGGGTATTTTTAAGCTGATTAACAGGGGTGCATCCCACATTTGCAGAAATATCGACAATCCGCAATTATCAGTAACTCTTAAATTATTACAGATATATCAGCAGCTATCTGTAAGCATCCCACCGAAAAACTAATACGCTCTGGGGTTTGGGGGGTAGAACCCCCCAAAAGCTTGGATTGAGTGATAAAACCGAAAGTAATGCCCAATTTTAGGAGAAAGTTTCCGCTTAAAAATCCCAAATTAGTAGATTGACAAAAATTGAGATGCACCCGATTAACAGCTATTAAGTTTGTCATTAATTTTCGTTGAACAAAAAAACAGCACCCATCGGGATGCTGTTTGTCAAGAAAATGTTACAAAACTTAAGCTAAAGCCGCCATTTTCACATCGTTATGAGCGAGGATATTTTGTAACTCCTCCGCGTCCACGGTTTCTTTTTCCACTAACATTTGCGCTAACTGGTCCAAGATGGCGCGGTTATTGACTAAAACCTCTTTAGCGCGACGATAGGCCTGTTCCACTAAGTTACGCACTTCGTCGTCAATAGCTGCCGCAGTTTCATCGGAAAAATCTCGATCAGAAGCGATATCACGACCTAGGAAAACATTACCATTTTGACGACCTAAGGCCACCGGTCCCAGGCGATCGCTCATTCCGAAACGAGTTACCATTTGCCGCGCTACTCGTGCCACCTGTTGCAGGTCATTAGAAGCACCCGTAGTCACTTCTTCCTCACCGAAGATAATTTCTTCAGCTAAACGACCCCCCAAAGCTACAGCCATCTGATTTTGCAGATAAGCGCGAGAATATAACCCGGATTCCATGCGATCTTCGCTAGGAGTGAACCAAGTTAAACCCCCGGCGCGACCGCGAGGAATAATACTAATTTTCTGGACGGGATCGTAATCCGGCATTAAAGCACCCACCAAAGCGTGACCAGCTTCATGGTAAGCAACTAAAGTTTTGCGTTTTTCACTCATGACGCGATTTTTCTTCTCAGGACCTGCCAGGACACGATCGATCGCATCGTTGACCTCATCCATAGAAATCTCGGTTAAATTGCGACGTGCCGCTAAAATTGCGGCTTCGTTGAGCAAATTAGCTAGATCGGCACCGGTAAAACCGGGGGTACGACGGGCGATTTTATCGAGATCCACGTCTTGAGCCAAAGTTTTGCCTCTGGAGTGGACATTAAGGATTTCCTTACGGCCAGCGTAATCGGGACGATCTACCACCACTTGGCGATCAAAACGACCCGGACGTAATAAAGCGGAATCCAGCACATCAGGGCGGTTAGTGGCGGCGATAATGATAATACCTGTATTACCTTCAAAACCGTCCATTTCCGTTAATAATTGGTTGAGGGTTTGTTCCCGTTCATCGTTACCCCCCCCTAAACCGGCGCCCCGTTGACGACCGACAGCATCAATCTCATCGATAAAAACTATACAAGGTGCATTCGCTTTCGCTTGTTCAAATAGGTCGCGGACGCGAGAAGCACCCACCCCGACGAACATTTCCACGAATTCCGAACCGGAAATGCTAAAAAACGGGACTCCTGCTTCGCCAGCTACTGCGCGAGCGAGCAGGGTTTTACCTGTCCCCGGAGGACCGACTAAAAGGACTCCTTTGGGGATTTTTGCCCCAATTGCCGTGAAGCGATCGGCATTTTTCAGGAAGTCCACCACTTCGTTTAATTCTAATTTTGCCCCTTCAATCCCAGCCACATCACCGAAAGTAACCTGGGTTTGGGGTTCCATCTGTACTCTTGCTTTCGATTTGCCGAAGTTCATCGCTTGGGAACCGGGGCCACTTTGGGCGCGACGGAGCAAGAAAAATAAACCAACAAGAAGCAAAATGGGGAAAAAGAGGCTACTGAAGGCTCTTACCCATACTCCTTCTTCTCTTTGGGGCAGTACGGAAATATCAACGTTATTTTCTGCCAAGATGTTGATTAATTGCGGATCGTTGGGCAGGTTAACTAATACATTTGTGCCATCTTGGGTGGGTACGATCGCTCGCTGCCGGTCGGCACTTAAGCGCACGGTTTCCACTTTACCTTCCCGCACTTCCTGTAAAAATTCACTATACTTCCAAGTCTGTTGGACTGCCGGCTGGCGATCGAAGAAAGCTGAGGCCAAGGCAAGGACTACGATTAACAATAGGGCATATAGTCCCGCATTGCGCCATTTTTTGTTATTACCGTTTTTGTTCACGCTGTCGAACTCCTGATAAATTGAGGATGATCTTATCGGTTGTTAAGGGGTTGTTAATTTATGTTAACGTTTCTCAGGAACAGTGGACAGTTTTTTTAATAGACCTCTTGCAAAAATCAAAAATCTTCCGTTAGGTGAGGAGTAAGGAGCCAGTAGTCGGTCGTCAGGAGAATTAAGAATGAGCATTAATCAATTAAATGCTCTATTTAGGGTTTGCGGCAAAAAGTTTGTTGGTGGGGTTAGGGTGTGGGGTGTGGGGTGTGGGGTGTGGGGTGTGGTGGGGTTTTACCGATTTTGAGGGGGTCAATTACCTAATTTTCAGAGAAAAAGTCCCGGAATTTTCCCCCGATCACTCCCATATCTGGTACTTTTTGAGGGAAAAAAAGTCTAAAAGTCTTACCCAACAAGGTTTTTAGATTTATTCAGCCAGCCCTATTTAAGAGCCAATTTTAAAGGCTTCTAGAAATAAACTATAGGTGATACCAATTTTTAGTAAATTGAAAGATTCTCGCAGAATCGGTGCGGGTTTAGCCTGAGAACTTTTTCGGTAAACAATCCGGCTAATCGCCTCCGTAAACAGCACTAATAAACCGGCAGCGGTGACATCCCATTGAGCAGTTTGTCCAGCAGTGGTGACAATTGCCTGACCTGCAAAAGTTCCAAATAAAACACAAATTATCTGTAGGGAAATCCGCCGCCAAGGATTACCAAAAAAGCTATTAAATCGACTGCTGGTGACATTAGCCAGTGTACTTAAACGGGTGCGTTGCATGGCCATATTTATTTAGAAGTAATACGATTAAGAAGCCACAAAGAAGTAACGATACCAGTAAAGTGAGCGAGAATTGTATTAGTATTAGCCTGCACAATTAACAGGTCAACCGAATTAACAAATTGACTGGGGTTAGAGGCAACATTAAAAGTACCTTGGGGAACATTTAGGGATTTAATTAAGACGATTCCCGCTAACGCTTGCGCTCCCAAAATTGTTAAAAACATCCCGATAATATTAGCGATTAAACCCTGACGGATTAACTGAATAGTATCGGATTTTTTCGGGCGACTATCTTGATCACCCCTCAACATTTGACGGGCAATTTTCATGTAACGAGAGGAAAAGAAAATGGCAACCACCAAGAAACCAGCCCCACCAATGGCACATAAAACACCGATTTCAATGCCAGAAGTGCGTTGTCTCGTCCCTAATAAACTAGCGGTAGCAATGAGTAATAAAACCCCTGAAATTACGCCCAGGACAATCTGCGTCCAAAAACCGATTCTTCCCTGACGTAAAAGGATATTAGCAGCCCGTTGGACGGCCGGAGGCAAGGAATAAAGATCAGAATCTCTAGGGGTGGATATATTGGTAATTTCTGACTGTTTGTCTCTCATCGAAAAACTGGGTCTGAAACCCCGCCCTTTAGCGATAGCGGAGGGCGGCTTTATATGAATTAGTGAGAAACAATTAAACCGTTAGAACGACGAATTAACTGAATCTTGCTAACAGCTATCTGTCCCAATCGTGTCCA
>NZ_JADBTZ010000206.1:0-4567 GCF_020245885.1 Microcystis sp. M165S2
CTTAAATGTTTCAGGATATACTCCACAAAAGCGTTTAAACTCTTCTGGATTCAAATTTTTTACTTTTTCGTAAGTCATGGTTTTTCTGAGTGTTTTACTTTATTGTACATAATCAGTTCCTATTTTTGCAGGAGGTCTAATAACTTTTCTTCCCAAGGGTTAAGGCAAGGACGCTTCAATTTACCCAACGTTTCCAGAATAGCTTTCACCGTCTCCTCTTCCATCAACGACCGGAGTTCAACTAGACGATCGCTCAGTTGTTTCATCTTTTGCCAGTGGTCGGGAGAATACTGCAAATCCCTTAAATTCTCCTCTCTAACCGTATATTTCGCAGACATCACCGACCCGGTAGGGAAAGTGATCGGGGGGAAAATTCAGGCACTTTTTCCCTGAAAATTAGGTAATTGACCACCTCAAAATGGTTAAAACCCCACACCCCACACCCTACACCCCACACCCTGTCCCCACTAAAAGACTTTTTCAGCAAACCCTAATTACTATTTTCCACCGTAGGAAGAGGAGAAGGTGATAAAACAGGAGGAGCGATCGGTTCAATTTTATCCTCATTAACTGGGGGATTAATCACCTCTGGAACAGGAGAAGGAGAAGGAGAAGGGGAAGGAGAAGGAAGGGGAGAAACTTGAGGACTTGGCTCCGTTTCAGGAAGGGGAACAGGAATAGGAATTACTTCTTCTGGGGTGGGACTAGGAGTTAATTCTGGAGTCGCTTCTGGACTAGGAATCACCTCTGGGGTAGGAGTCGGGGATGGGGTAGGAGTCGGGGAATAAATAGGAGTCCGTTGACGAGAAGGTCGTCGGATAGGGGGAAAATCTTGGGAGGGAGGAGGAATGATTTCAGGACTAGGAGAAGGTTCAGGGGTTGGTGATGGTTCAATTTCCTCATTTTTGGGTAAAAGAGCCATAAATCCCCGATATCCTAGGGCAAAAGCCCCAATTGTCACCGCAAAAATCAGCAAAATCGACAGCCAAGGATTCTTTTTTTCCCCAGAATTGGGTTTAATAACCACAGTGGGGGGGACGGTTGTTTTTTGGGGTGTAGAGGACTTTAATCGGGGACTATGGGGAGAAACCGCGATAGTCGGTTGGGTGGACAAATCGGGGGAGATTTCTCCCAAAGCTGCCAACATTTCCCTGGCAGTAGCAAACCGATCCCGGGGATGAAAACGGATCGCTCGATCGATTACCATAGCTAAATTAGGATTAACATTTTCTGCCTCCTGTCGCCAGAGAATTTCCCCCGTACGCGAGTCAGTTTCTAGATATTGGGGAGTTTTTCCCGTTAATAAAAAAATCGCCGTTAAGCCTAGGCTGTAAAGGTCACTAGAAAAGACTGGTCTCCCGGCAGCCTGTTCCGAAGCCATATAACCGGGCGTGCCAAGGGCGATCGAATAGGCACTTTTTCCCGTAGGATCGAGTAAGGTGGCGACTGCTTCTTTCATTACCCCAAAATCGATTAAAACGGGCAAATTATCACTATTTCTTAAGATAATATTATCGGGTTTCACATCCCGGTGAATAATGCGGCGACTGTGAATAAAATCAAGAACAGGCAGTAAATTATCTAAAATCGTCCGCACTGCTGAGGAGGATAAATTTCCCTGTCGTTGCTGTTTTTGGGTTAGTGTCTCCCCTTCAATCCATTCCTGCACCAGATAGAAATGATTATCTTGGGCAAAATAACCGTATAAACGGGGAATTTGGCGATTTTGCTCGCCCAATTCCTCTAAAACGCTTGCTTCTTTCTGAAAACGTTCTTTTAACCATTCTGGCATCTCCTCACTTTGAATAGCTGGCTGCAATTTTTTAATCACACAGCGCCGTTGAGAAGGCATATTCGTATCGATAGCGATATAAGTTTCCCCAAATCCCCCCCTAGCAAGGGTACTAACAATTTGGTAGCGATTGTTTAAAAGCACTAGATTCATTACCCTGAGAGTGCAAGCGTGGTCATAAATTGTTCCTAGACTAACATTCTTTTGTTAAGGAAAAAGTCAAGGGAAAAACTAGAGTCAAGTCTAAGGAATCCAGCGACGGATTTTCGTCCACAAAGGTGCATTATCTTGACTACTCATCTGTTGAAAACTTTGATAACAATCGTAGGCGCGATTAAGATGGGCGGTGATTTCCGTACGGCCAAGGAACGGGGCGAAGGATAGAGAATTTGGGTGATTAATGACCAATCTGCCCCATAACACAGCCGATAAACCGCTTTAACCCGCTCTTTTCCCAACTGTTGACAAGCTTGTAAATGCCATTGACGAAAATCTTTCCGCATCTGCTGATGAGTTCGCAAATCTCGCCGGGCAAATCTGCCCTCAGCTATTTTATTAGTCCCGATAGTGTTAAAGTTCCCATTAGCGATCGCTTTTAGGTCCCAGTAAAGATGATAAAAAGGCTCTTGACCCAAGGCCAGACTTTCCAGAATTTCCTTAGCGTAACCTCTAGGGGAATTTAATCGCAATAACTCCCTTAATTACCGACAAAACTGCTCATTTTCAGGCATACTGCGCCATTGCCAATAGTTAATATCTGGTTTTGCCAGAGACTGCTGATAGAAACCGCGCCAGACTTGCGGAACAGTACAAGCGATCGGTGTAGCCAAGGGAGTAGCCAGGGGAAAAAATTGACCCTTTAAAGAGCTTTCAGGAGTATCTTCTAGCAAACAAGCAAGATGATAGGCGGGATGACTACGGGGCTTTTTTTGAGGGCTAATAAACCAAAAAGCCGTTAAAATGAGAATGAGGTACAAGAGGAGAGAAAGAATTTGCTCCGCCATCGCAACTTTTAGTTAGTCTGCTGAGTTACTCGAAAAATTATAATTGGTGCTATGGTCGCTGAAAAGTTCTTTGTATCTCGGCTGATTTTCAGGAATCGACAAAAGGGGTGATATGTCAAAAGTTTCCCCATATCCTTACTCTGGTTATTCGGAAAGTTTCTGTATAATCAAATAGTTAAACCTAAAAAATGAGGCAAAAGATGATGGACAAAAATAAGCCAGAAGAAGTTCAAGAGGCAATGATTTCAGTGGGAGTGGGTACGGCGATTGGAGCCAGTGCATCGGCAGTGGTTGGAGGTATGGGACTTGCGGTAGGAGGAACTGCTCTAGGAGTCGGTATGGCTCCAGTAGCAGCGGCAGGAGCAGTTGTCGGCACGGCAGTTTACGGAACAAAGAAAGCAATAGAAGAACAAGACGCAACGGCAATTGGAGCAGCGGCAATTGGTGCGGGTGCTGGAGCCGGTATATCAGCATTGGTTGGGGGTATGGGATTAGCGGTAGGAGGGACGGCAGTTGCAGTTACAATGGCTCCCGTAGCGGCAGTAGGAGCAGTAATTGGTTTAGCTGGGTATGGGATTTCTAAATTATTCACTGAGTAAGTAATGGCTACACGGAAAAGACAGTCCCCCAATGCTGCTCAAAAATTAGTAAGAGGAGCAATTCGGGACTTTATTAATCAGCTTAATGGCATAGTTATTGAGCCGGAGATAAATACTCCTGTAAAGGGGACAGAGGCTTGGTATCGGGACAAACTTGCTAGAGAATTAGGAGGAAAAACCGAGGTTTACATTGATAAGGTAGGTAGAATAGATGTCTTAACTAATACGGAAATAATTGAAGTTAAAAATACAAAAGGCTGGAAATCAGCGATTGGACAAATAAAGAGTTATGGACAGTATTATCCCAAACATAAAATGAGAGTTCACCTATTTGGGAAATTGACTGAAAGTAAACTGGAAACTATTCAGAGAGTATGTAACCTAGAAGGTATAACTCTAACTTGGGAATAGTATGATAGCCGCTCTGGTAGGGTGCGTTCCCTAATGCAAGTCCTACCGCTACAGCGATCAACTTTTGGGAACGCACCACGATCATTGATTCAAGCAAATGATAATAATCTAAAAACGTCTAGGCACAGCGACAGACGGGAGTGCGATCGAATTTAGACAAATATGGGGGCATTTTACCTTACTTTTTGGAGCCGTGATCTGTGGGCAATATGACATGATTAATAGAAGAAACAGGGAGTAAAGAGCATGACTACCTATCAAGATGTTCGCCGACAAGTTGAGAATCTCACCCCAGACGAGCAACTTCGCTTGTTAAAAGAGTTAGCTGTAATGGTACGTCGCCCTATGCTTGTTAAGCCCAAGCATAGCATTATGGAACTAGAAGGACTAGGAAAAGAAATCTGGAATGGACTTGATGCTCAAGAGTACGTTAATCAGGAACGTGCCTCATGGAATGGCTAATTCAACTACAAGGTCAAGTTGTGGGTTTGGATACCGCGCCACTCATTTACCTGATCGAGCAAAATCAGGCATATTTAGGGCTTGTTCGTGCCTTTTTTGGGGCAGTAAGTCGAGGCGAGTTTCAAGTTGTTACCGAAATTTTGGGTTAAAGCCCCGTCTAGGACGGCTTTTTAAACTATAGCTTGTTAACTTAACTTTTATTGTGCTATACTGACTTTATCTAAGTACCCCGTGGGTAAAATGTTTGTCTTAGAGTTTAAAGTTAAAGCTAAAACTCAACAGTATCAAGCCATAGACGA
>NZ_JADBTZ010000207.1:0-3737 GCF_020245885.1 Microcystis sp. M165S2
AGGGTTGCGCTTGCTTTGGTTTAACCTGAGCGACTTAGTTTTTGCTGCGCTTTTTTCTGGCTTGAGATTTTAGGTTCGACAGCAACTCCTTGATTGTTTTTTGAGTTACCCCTTGACAATCAAGACAGTCGCTACGTTCATCTTATATTTAATTCCGCCCACCTACTTAGAGAGTGGGGTGATGGGGAGTGGGGAAGTGGGGAAGTGGGAAGCTTTTTTTCAGTAAACAGTAAACAGTAAACAGTGAACTGATAACTGATAACTGATAACTGATAACTGATAACTGATAACTGATAACTGATAACTGATAACTGATAACTGATAACTGATAACTGATAACTGATAACTGATAACTGATAATTGATTGATTAGAGAATATCGCTGATGAGTAAACCAGTGATCAAAAGGAGAAGGATAGCGACACCGATATCTAAAGTTTTCGGGGAAAGACGACGAGCAATCCAATAACCGATCAGGACACCGAGGAGACTGGTAGCGATTAAAGCGCTGGCTGCCCCGGCAAAAACCACCCAGGGGGATTGGGATTCGGCGCTGATGAGAAGGGTGGCTAATTGGGTTTTATCGCCGATTTCAGCAAAAAATATGGTTAGGAAGGTGGAACTAAACACCGTCCAAAAACTCCAAGAAGGTGGATGATCTGGCTTTTTCTCGGTTGAGGCACTCAATTTGCTATCACTCATCGGCTAATTTAACAATATCGGGTTAAGAAATAATTTTCATACTTTTTTCATTTTAGCCCGACCGGTTTTCTGCCGATAGTTTCTGCTGTTGGGGGCGCTGTCTCCTCCCCCAATAGTTAAAAAACCCTAGTCGATCGAGGTAGAGTTTCCATCCTAGAGTTTAATAATTATTAGACTAGGACGAGCGCAAATCCCTTGGAGGTATAGCCCCTATGACCAGTGAAAGTGTTGTACACGACAGAGATTATACTCTGATTATTGACAAAAGTGGCAGTATGTCCACTGCTGATAAACCCAGTGAGAAAACCCGTTGGCAAATTGCCCAAGAATCCACCCTCGCCTTGGCTAGAAAGTGCGAGGAAGTCGATCCGGACGGCATCACTATCTATCTTTTTTCTGGACGTTTCCGACGCTATGATAATGTCACTTCCGATAAGGTGACACAAATTTATCAAGAAAATGAACCCATGGGGAGGACAGACCTAGCAGCTGTGCTTCAAGATGCCCTCGATAATTATTTTCAGCGCAAAACTGCCGGCAAAACTAAACCCAACGGAGAAACTATTCTGGTGATTACCGACGGAGAACCAGATGATCGCAAAGCGGTGATGCGTCAAATTATCGAAGCTTCTCGAAAACTCGATAGCGATCAAGAATTAGCTATTTCTCTGATTCAAGTAGGCCATGATCGACAAGCAACCGAATTTCTTAAAGCTTTAGACGATCAACTAGAAACGGCCGGGGCCAAATTCGATATCGTTGACACGATTACTATCGATGATATGGAAGATATGACCCTAGCGGAAGTTCTTCTCAACGCCATCACTGGTTAATTTCTGCCGGAGTAGGGGTGAAGATATATCACCCCTACTCAAGGAGGATTTAACTGCTAGTCAGGGCGACCAATTTATCTTTTTCCTCATCGGATAATTGATCCGATTGTCCGGTGATTTGTTTGTAGATTTTTAGATATTCCAAAGCGGATTTATACCAACTAAAATCTTGAGTCATTGCCCGTTGCTGTAGTTTTTGCCAATCCTGTTTATAACGGAAACTTTCCCAAGTCCGGATCATACAGGTAAACAGGTCTAAAGGTTCATAGCGATCGAAACTAAATCCCGTTCCTTTTTCCTGAATCGGGTCGTGGAAAGATACCGTATCGACTAAACCACCGGTGCGGCGTACCATGGGAATACAACCGTAACGCATGGCCATTAATTGGGAAATGCCGCAGGGTTCAAAACGGGAAGGCATTAACAAAGCATCGGCCCCCCCATAGATGCGACGGGAAAGGGCATCACTATAGAGAAGATGCAGGGACATTCGCCCCCGGAAACGGGAAGTCATCTCCCACAGTTGGGTTTCATAATAGCGATCGCCTGTACCTAAAATAATCAATTGAGCATCAGTATAGGTGAGAAAGCGATCTAAAATTTGCATCACTAGATCAATACCTTTTTGTTCCACCAAACGCGTCACCATCGCCATGACAAAGGCACTTTTACTGACCTGTAGCCCCACTTCTTCTTGCAGGGCAATTTTATTGATCAGACGTTTTTCGATGGTTTCTGGGGTAAAATTCTGCTTAAGATAAACATCTTTAGCAGGGTCATACACCTCCGTATCGATGCCGTTGACAATCCCCACCAGATTGCCGGAAATATAGGACAATAATCCCTCTAAATTTTCGCCATAAATGGGGGTCTGTATTTGACGAGCATAGGTGGGAGAAACGGTGGTGACGCGATTGGCAAATTGAAGCGCCGCGGCCATGGTATTATCGCCCTGCATATACCAAGGACACCAAGTCATTTTTTCTAATGCCTCCCGCCAAGGCCCCTGGTAGGCGAGATTATGGATAGTAAAAACGGTGCTAATATCGGGGTCTTGGTGCATCCAGACGGGAATCATGCCCGTATGCCAATCATGACAGTGAATAACTTGCGGTTTCCAGTAATTCCATGCGAATTCCGCCGCACCATTCGCAAATAGGGTAAATCGCCAGGCCTCATCTTCGCCTCCGTAGATATTGCGTCCAGAGAAAGCTAGATGACCAAAGAGGTAGAGAGGAATATCCGTATCGGGTAAAACCGTCTCATAGACTAAAAAATCATGAAACATGGCGAATCCTGACCAAATGGGTTCGGAAGGGATGTCCATTTTTTCCTGGAGAAAACCATAGTAGGGCAGAAAAATCCGCACGTCATGACCTAGCTGACGCAAGACTTTCGGTAATGCCCCAATTACGTCCCCCATTCCCCCAACTTTGGCAATTGGGGCGGCCTCGGCACCCACAAATAGAATTCGCATACTCTTCCCGCTTTACTTCACGACGACAAGAAATT
The DNA here is from genome assembly GCF_020245885.1 of Microcystis sp. M165S2. NCBI lineage: Bacteria > Bacillati > Cyanobacteriota > Cyanophyceae > Chroococcales > Microcystaceae > Microcystis > Microcystis sp. M165S2. Next base: position 3,047 of record NZ_JADBTZ010000207.1, read on the forward strand.
TTAACAGATAAAACCACCCTAGCAGGATTTGCAAGCAGGTTATTATCGGATTAGCCTAGATTTTTCTTTAACCAACCAGAGAGCCCACGAGGGGCATAATTAGCTGTTTTGGACATTATTAAGTTTTGTCGCCTTTTTATTAAGCTTTAGCTGCTCGGCACCGATGCTGTCTGCTATTGTCGATTTAACCGACATTCCGCACATCTTCATATACTTTTATATATTTTTACATTCCCCAAGATGTTTTGACGAAAAACCTTCATTGTAGAAACTACTATTGAGAACATTTTCAATAATTGATTTTTTCTGAGAAAAAAAATTAAAATTCTTCACCTTGATAAAAATCAATCATTGTAGCTATAGTCCTTACTGGCAATGGATTGTAAGCAATATATTAGTAAAAATTATCAATTGAATGTTAATACTAAATCTGGTTATTAAAAACTGATTATTTATCCCCCCTTTTGCCTCTTGCATGAGTGCCTTTTGCCTGTCCTTATAAGTAGCCTATACTCAACGGATTTAGTATTGTAAAGTTTTGTAAAAAATATACGCAAATAACAGCAAACAACTGCTACTGTGGTTAGTGCCAGTTTACCTTACAGTTGAAACTATGAGATTATGCCAAGAAAAAGGGGATCAGTTATGACACTACTTGGAGGATGTGGAATCGATGGCAGTTACAAGGAAA
>NZ_JADBTZ010000208.1:0-4009 GCF_020245885.1 Microcystis sp. M165S2
AATAGCGACTCTTGTTCGGGTGTGGGGTAAAATCGAAACGAATAGGCTTTTTCCATGTCTCACATTTTAGCATATATTTGGTAAATGCGCTAGTATTTAACGGTAAAGCCGTCGTAGAACGACGGGGTTTCAGACCCAAATTTTCGATGAAAAGTTGGTAAAAGGAAAAAAAGTCTTGACAAATCCCGCCGCTTGACACATTTGGATTTGGGTGATATCATCTCCGGAGAGACAGCTAGCGCTACTGTTATAAAAACATTGGTTCTTCTCGTTTCTGTGTGGAAGGAGGAAGAATAGGGGTAATTTTCCAGAAATATATTCTTCAAATCCTTGCCTAGCAAGACTACTAGGAACGATAAACACTGATTATCACACCAAGTCGAGAGGAGCCAAATTATTTTACCCAAGATTAATTAATCAAGATGTATAGAAAACTGGCCAGCAAAATCCTGAAATTGGCTAATTACCTATCTAGGTCATCGAAGCGCTCTCTTTTAATGGTCACCGATTGCCTTATTTTTAGTCTAACCATCTATCTAGCCTTCTCTCTCAGGTTTAATCTTAGCCTCGAATATCAGCAAATTAGACCTTTTTTCGGGGAAATATTCAGCTTAATTGCCATTAAACTTCTAGTTTTCTATCTCAGAGGTATTTACCGTCCCGTCGTACGTTATACAGGATTAGAGTTTCTTTCCTCCGTACTGCAAGCGGTTCTCTATAGTTCAGGGGTTTTAATCAGTCTTGCCTACTTTCAAGGGGATGCCTTTTTGCCGCGTTCAGTCCTGATTATCGACGCATTGTTAACCCTAATATTTGTTATCGGGGTGAGATTGTTGATTCGTTCTGTCTTTCACCGTCTTAATATTTACGTCAGTAGTGTGGATAGGGAACCGACAATTGTTATCTATGGTGCGGGGGTTGTGGGTTGTCAATTAGCACGTTCCCTACAAAATGACCCCCACTATCGTTTATTGGCCTTTGTTGATGATAATCCCGATTTGCAGCAGCGAGTTATCCAAGGCATTAGGGTTTATCCCCCCTCTCAATTGGCACTACTGCACCAAAAACGGGCCTTTGACTGGGTTGTTCTCGCTATTCCGAACCTAGACAAGGCCAAAAAGCGGCAAATCATCGAAAGTCTAGAAACTTTACCCATCGACATTAAAACCGTCCCTCCCCTCTCAAAAATTTTATCGGGAGAAGCGGCCATCAATCAGATTCGCAGTGTCGATGTCTCGGAATTATTAGGACGGGAAGAAATTCTACCCCATCCCGAACTTTTGGCAAAAAATGTCACCGGTAAAGCGGTGTTAGTCACCGGGGGTGGCGGTTCCATCGGTTCGGAATTATGCCGACAAATCGCCTTCCTCAAGCCAAAATGCTTGGTAATCTACGAATTAAACGAGTTTTCCCTCTACAAAATCGATCTCGATTTAAGTGAAAATTATGCCGATTTACGCAAGTATGCCTATCTAGGCAATGTTCTCGACCGTAATCATCTGGCCCGAGTCATCCAACAACACCAGATTGAAACAATTTATCACACGGCCGCCTATAAGCACGTTCCTCTTGTGGAAGCCAATGCTAGTCAGGGGGTTTACACTAATGTTTGGGGGACTTTAAATGTCGCTCAGACTGCGATCGAGAATTCAGTTAGTAATTTAGTTCTTATTTCCACCGATAAGGCCGTCAGACCGACTAACATTATGGGGTCGAGCAAACGCTGTGCTGAGTTAGTTGTACAAGCTTTGGCCGCTTTACCCGACACTTCCACCCGTTGCGCTATCGTCCGCTTTGGCAATGTTCTCGATAGTAGCGGTTCCGTGGTGCCGCGTTTCCGGGAACAAATCGCCCAACGTAAGAATATCACCCTCACCCATCGCGATATTATTCGCTATTTTATGTCTATTCCAGAGGCGGTGCGTTTGGTTATGCAAGCAGGAGCAATGGCCCGAGGGGGTGAGGTATTCCTGTTAGATATGGGTGAACCGGTAAGAATTTACGATTTGGCCCTACAGATGATTCGTTTAAGTGGCTTGGAATTAGGGCAAGATATCGATATTGAAATCACAGGATTAAGACCGGGGGAAAAACTCTACGAAGAATTATTAATCGATACCGATAAAGCTCGTCCCACCTCTCACCCAAAGATTTTTTGCGCTAATGAACACTTTCTTGCTTGGGACAAATTGCAAATCAAATTAGAGCAACTGCTTAATTATATTCAAGTTAATGACCGTCAGGGCTTAGTTAAGTCCCTACAAGATTTAGTTCCCGAATACCAACCTCCGCAGCAAATAGCCGCTAATTTGTCAAGTAAAAAGTAAAAAAGAGGAGTTTTATCTCTCCTCTTGTTGCCAAAATTTATTAATCTAATTGAACCGAATGCTCTTGTTTTAATTGCTTTTGGATAGTTTTTACCGTCTGCTCAATTTTATTGATTCCGCGAGAAGAAGGGCGATTTACTCTATCAGCTAGAGGATAAGTTTGTTGAATAGCAATGCTTAAATAAAGAGGAAAAGCGAGGGTAAAGGCTAAAAAAAGACGTTGTAACATGATCCACTCCCACAAAAGTTTTTCAGCGATTATTTTAGCCGGCTGAAACTTTTACCAGAATAACGACTAACTAGGAAAATTTCAGCTAGTTTGTGACAGTCCGGCAATTGGTGGGGCAATCCTAAAGAATTAGCGCTGAAACCCTCAACCCTAGACCGAGAGTCTGATAGATTGATCTAGAAACATGATCGATCGCCCTATCTATGCACAAAATTCCAGTTACTGTGATCACGGGTTTTCTGGGTGCGGGAAAAACTACCCTCATCCGTCATCTACTGCAAAATAATCAAGGCCGACGGGTGGCCGTTATGGTCAATGAATTCGGAGAAGTGGGAATTGATGGTGATTTGTTGAAAAGTTGTCAGATTTGCGACGATGACCCCAACGATAATATTGTGGAATTGACCAACGGTTGTCTGTGCTGCACAGTACAGGAAGAATTTCTCCCCACCATGCAGAAATTGCTGGAGCGACGGCAACAGTTGGATTGTATGCTGATCGAAACTTCGGGATTAGCTTTACCTAAACCTCTGGTTCAAGCTTTTCGCTGGCCGGAAATCCGCAACGGTGCCACGGTAGATGGAGTAATCACCGTGGTGGATGGTTTTGCTGTCGCTAGGGGTCGTCTGGTGGCGGATTTGGACGCTTTAACGGCACAAAGGCAAGCAGACCCCAATTTAGAACACGAAACGCCCATTGAGGAGTTATTTGAAGATCAGTTAGCCTGCGCTGACCTGGTACTCTTAACTAAAACCGATCTAATCAGCGAAATTGAATTAGAAAAAATTATTAATTGGCTGAAAACGCAACTGCGATCGACGGTAAAAATAGTTACTTGTGCCGATGGACAAATTAGCCCCGATGTGCTATTGGGATTTAATGCCGCCGTCGAGGATAATTTAGCTAGTCGTCCTAGTCATCATGATCACGAGGAAGAACACGATCACGATGAGGATATCAATTCCGTGCAGTTTTGCCTCGATTCTCCCGTAGATGCCCAAATTTTGACCCAACGGATCAAAGAATTGGTGGCCTTAGAAGAAATCTATCGGGTCAAGGGATTTGTTAACGTGGCCAATAAACCGATGCGTATGGTGTTACAGGGAGTCGGCGATCGCTTTGATTCTTTCTTCGACCGACCCTGGCAATCCACAGAAATGCGGCAAACTCGCTTGGTCTTTATCGGCCGCTCCCTCGATAGTCAGAGAATCGAGCAGGCCTTAACTAGGGTTGGCTGAAGAAGTTTTTCCTCAGGACAGGGTGTGGGGTAGGGAGATTATTTTTATTTATTCTCCCTTCTCCCCCTCTACAATAATTAGGGTTTGCTGAATAAATCTAAAAACCTTATCCAACAAGGTTTTTAGACTTTTTTGACCTCAAAAAGTGCCGACCCTTGGAGTGATTGGGGGGAAAATTCAGGGACTTTTTCCCTGAAAATTAGGTAATTGACCAC
>NZ_JADBTZ010000209.1:0-3015 GCF_020245885.1 Microcystis sp. M165S2
CTTGCGGTGTCAGTCTGTAGAGCGACCATAAGACCAGAACAGAGTAAAACTGTTAAGGCAGGTGCGGAACCCCGCAAGGGACCCCAAGCAGAAACCTAAATCGTGAGGTTTGGGAATCACCGTCCGTTTTACGGCGGTGAGGATGTCAACGGCCAAACTTTTGACTAAAAAGTGCCAGCGATTGGAGTGATCGGGGGGAGAATTCAGGGACTTTTTCCCTGAAAATTGGCTAATTGACCCCCTGAAAATCGGTAAAACCCCACACCCCACACCCTACCCCGTTAAGACAGCACCAGAGTCCGAGCATTTGTACTAAATTTTCCGAGACGCGGTGTCAATCCAGTACACTTGTTCAGCTTGAAATCAAAGCTCCCCCACAACTGGAACCGCTGCCGGCAGTGCAACCGTAGCAATAGGAAGCGGTTTGTACCTCTGCAATGAGATCCAAAGTACCCGGTTGTAATAAATCTGTCAGGGTTAATTTTTGGCCTTGACTGGTGCAAGCGACCAGCTCTTCCATCTGATTAAAATCGCAGTCATAGATATTACCCAAATAATCGATCGAAAGCTGATTACGACACATCAAATGCTCGACAGTATCGCCATTAAAATGGTCTTCGAGGAATTGAAGATAGGGTTGATAGAGTTGCCGGTGTTCCAGATGGAAGCGTGTCCTGCCGACGGGTAGGTTAGTGATAGTAAACAGATTGTTAAAAGAAATATTAAAATGTTCTTGCAAGAACTTTTTGTAATCCCGTGTCAGGGATACCTGATCTGGTGTGAGAGAAAAATTCTCTGACTTAGGAATCTGGGGATTATAGACTAAATCCACAATCAAATTCGGCTCTTGAGCGTAGCCGAGACGGTTTAACCATTGTAAAGCGGCGATCGATCGATCATAGACTCCCATACCGCGCATTTTATCCACATTATCGGCAAGATAACAGGGTAAAGAAGCCACCACCCGCAACTGATGGCCAGCGCAATATTCAGGAATATCAGTAAATCCTTTCTCGAAATAAATAGTTAAATTTGAGCGCACAATTACCTCTTTTCCAGCTTTTCTAGAGGTTTCCACAATTGGCTTAAAACCGTAGAGCATTTCTGGGGCGCCGCCGGTCAGATCGACGGTTTTAATTTGGGGAAATCTTTCGATCAGTTCGATAATTTGTTCGCACACTTCTGGAGTCATTTCTTCGGAGCGACCCGGACTAGCTTCCACATGACAATGGCTACAGGCAAGGTTACATCTTTTCCCCAAATTAATTTGCAGAACCGAGATTTTTTGCTTAGTTAAAGGAGTTTTTAGTTTCTCAACAAAAGGAGTCATGGGAGAGTAAACAGTAATTAGTAAACAGTAAACAGTGACCAATCACTAATCAATGATAACTGATAACTGAGGTATCGAACTTGTCTCGACGCTACTTTTTTAACAGCAACCGCCCCCATTATAGTGCCAAGTGGACTCGGTGATGATTATATCTTGGGGAGAGAAACGAGCTAAGTTGCCCGCAGTTTTATCACAGACGGACACTGGTAATCCTTTGGATAAAATATGCCCGACACCATCATCGAAAATTGCTTCCGTACCAGTATAAATAGCAGTTTTGCCCGTAAAAATACAGGCCCCATCTTCGGGAATAGCTACTTTAAAAGCAACGGAATCCAAACTTTCTAATAGGAGCGGCTCGGCTAAATTATAACTTTGACAGTCCAGTAAACGATAGGGACGACGGGCCCGAATTTCTACCTGACCAAAACCAGCAGCGATCAGCTGTTTAATATAATCCTCGTAGGTCAAGGCCCCCGATAGACACATAGCGCGTAAACGCTGATCTTCTTGCAAATGTTCGGGAATGGGACGAGTGGCGATCGGATCGCTCATCAGTAAACGTCCTCCCGGTTTTAAGACGCGAAAAGCTTCCCGTAAAGCTAACTGTAAATCGGCTGGTTTAAAGATATTAAAAAGACAATTCTGCGCCACTACATCGACGGAGGCATCCTCCACCGGCAATTCAAAGGCAGAACCATCTCTAATTTCCACAAAATCGAGACTAAACCAGGGATTTTCCAGCAGCGCTTCGCTGAGATTTCTTTGGGCTGCCCAACGCATTTCTGGCACTGGATCCACCGCAATGACTCCCCCTGGACGACGGGAAAAATAGGCGAATTGCAGTGCTTCTAAACCACCACCCACACCCACATACAAAACCCTGGGAGAATTGCCTAATTCATTGGACTGCACCGTCGTGCCACAACCATAGTTCATCTCCTGCATAATGGCAGGGATTTTTAACCCCGGTAGTTGCAAAGGACTGCTTTGGACACAACATAGCCCCACTTCGGGAGTTTGGGCTACTTCCCTGTAAAATTTGGCAGTAGCTTCCAGATAAGTCATTTTCATCCTTTAAACTCCTTTTCTCTGATCAATTCAAGGACTGACTTCGCATCCTCGCCTAACGCTATCGTAGCATTCGTACTGACCTATAAACGCTTAAAATGCGTCTTAGCTTATCTTGATGCTCCGAGAGATCGAATATAGTCATTTCAATTAAGATTGAGAATAGCAATGCCAGAGTTCATAAGGGTTTAATCAGTCTAGAGTGTATCAGACTTATCTGAAATGACTATAAATCTTCTTCGGCCTGTTGATAAGAGGTTTTGGCACAAGCACGCAGACAGCACTTCCTTAATTAACGCCAGACTGAGGGGAGATTTGCATTCCAAACCTAACTTTTGGGCTTGTTTTTGCCCAATCTCCTAATGGGACTTAAACGCTCAACAAAGGTCCAATCGAGTATAATCGTTACAGAGTAAGCACTTTACGTTGAGAAATCGGCGATGAAAGAGACAACCCCAGCCGCGATGCCCCCATGCTTTGACCGATGGTGTCGGCGGTTTGACAATTGCTTCAAGAGCGAAGCGCAAAAAAACGGGTTCAGACAATATTTAGGAGGATTATTAGGGGAAAGTGAAAGGAAAAATCTAACTCAAATGGCCAATAATGCCTTCGGA
>NZ_JADBTZ010000021.1:0-13694 GCF_020245885.1 Microcystis sp. M165S2
GTTGGTGCTGGTGATCCACTGACAGAACTGCTCCCACAGGGAAGCGCTCTCGCGCTGTTGTAAGGTGGTGGTCATTGGTTTATGATTCCTATTAAGTTGTCGAGGTACGATTGATGATGTCTCTATCTTAGAGATTTTGTATCGGTTTGTAAAGGGGTTTGACAAAAGTATTTCTTGTTGGGGTGATAAGGTGGGGTTATGTTCGGTTAGTTGGTCGAAGCGATCGATTTGCCGACAATAAACTCATGAAGCACCTTTTCCTTTGAGCGAGAGAATGCGATCTGGCGTAGCGAGCGCTTTGCGTTCGCTCTACTTGGTGTTGTTTTTGGCCCGTTCGATCTTGCCTGCGATCGCATCCAACCTTGCTTTGATTCCGGTCATCCATTGGTTAAACTCGGCCGACTGCTGGTCGATATCTTCTTTCCGTACCCTTATCTCTGCGGTTGTTTTTTCGTGGGCTTCTAACCGGATATTTAATTCTGCAATCATCATTGCCTCAAGTATCTATTGGTTTGTTTATTTATTAGGGAGGAGGCATCTCATTTTTGCAAGTGAGTAATTATACTTGTCGATGAAACTGTCTTCTAGCAAGGCTTTCAAAATAGCTTGACATAAAACTTAATTTAGGAGTTACAAAGGTGAGATGCTCCCGATCGCTTTTAACATATTGCAAAGATAATCGCTGTAAACAACTCTCTTTTAAGCAATCTTCAATGTCATATACAGACAGCGTATTACCGGGATTTTGTAAAAGAGAAATTATTCCTTTGGTCACACTGATTAGATTAGTTGTGAATAGCATATAAACTCTCCTAAGTCATAAAAAAGGGTGAGAATAATCGAAAAAACTGATAACCAATAACTGGGAAAACCTAATCCTTATAAGGATCGTACTGAGTCAATATCCGTTCTAACTTTACTTCATCAATGCGATTAATTAAGCGTTTAGATTCTTCGACATCGCGGACAGTTTTTGATAAATTAATGGTGGAACCGACGGTAAATAGTAAACCCATGCCTAAATAACCTTTAATCCACGGATCTACTGGCAGATAAACCACCCCTAAAGAAGTGGCAGAAATAGAGACAATAAAAGATAACCAAGTTTGAAAAATCCACGCTTGAGTGTGACTGGGAGCAGTACCGTATTTTTTATCGTTCATAATTGCCTCCTAAACGTTTCTGCACCCATTCTGTCTGTTCTAAGGATGCAACAACAATGAGCGCTATCTAGTCGGGGGAGGGTTGAGAACTGGGGGGAATTAGGGTGAAGTGGGGTGAAGTATGAAGTATAATCGTTGTTAGAATCTAGGACCAAAAAGATGGAGATTAAACATCTGAAAATTTGGTATTCTTGGGAAAAACAAGAACAGATGATCGATCGCTTGGTGGGGAAAGTAGGATTAACCCGGGTGCGTGCCACTTGTTTTCTGCGTCTCTGGATTTATGCGATCGCCAACGAGGGACAGGTAAAACCCCCTTTATCCCAGTTAATTTTTCCCACCACTGCCATTATCTGTACCCATCGACAAGCATCGGATTTATTTTATCAGGATCAGGACCAGGGCAGCGATCGCTCTGCTGGTATGATGTTAGATAAATTAGCAGCCCTTGGTTTAATTGAAAAATTTTTTGACGGCAACACAACCAGAGTTAAAATCAAACCAATTGCGGGGATTTTAGAGCCTGATAGCTCAGAATCATCTGTAGAATTGCAATTAGATCAATTTAATCCCCGTTGTGATGCGATTCCTGTAGCTAACTTGCTGACAGGCAATTATAACTGGATGAATCGCAATGCTGAGGCAATTCCCCATCGCATTTCTCGTCTGTTGCGGGGTTGGGCAAAAGATTACACTACAGGTATGCGAGTTTTGCGTCGGGTAGATAATCTTAATCCCGTCGGTTTTTATCTCCTCTATCCCACTGCAAACGAGTCGGAAGCGAATTTTTTTACCTCTCCTAACAAGAGTTTACATCTAAGTGCGATCAACGAACAGGATCCTTTTAAAATGGCATCCGTGGGAGATGAAAATTGTCTTTCGGTATTTATTCGCAGTTGGATGATTGATGCTAATTATTTAGAGAAATATCGTTTAATCTTCCTGCAAGATGCCCAAAAAACTCTCCAGAGAATGACCTTAGATTTTCCTAATCTCTGCGATTTACATACCTTGATTATCCATCCCGATTATGAGAAATTAGCCGCAGCCTTGGGATTTCAAAAAACTATTCAGGAATCCCCAAACTCTATTTATTGGATGTATTTAGGACTCGATCGCTTTTTATCCCTAGATATGAGTGAAATTCAATTTTAATCGGGAGTGGGAAGTGGGGGAAAAAATCCATAACTGGGTTTTTGAAGTTCGATCGGGAGTTCATCGTAATATTAAAAGCGGATTTGGTATAACATCTTGTAAATAAGTATTGTTATAATAATGACATCAATCAAGCTATCGTCGCCTATGTCTGAACAATTAATCGCTAATCTTGCTCATGCCTTTAAACCAGTTCCTTTACCTGCCGATAGTCCCTTTTATGTAGATCTAAAAGCAGTGAGAGCGGATGCCGATGTTTGTCTAGATTTGGGCAGAAAAATTATTCGTGCGCTGCCAACAGAGTACACCCATCAACTCTACACAGGACATCGAGGAGGGGGGAAATCCACGGAATTATTGCGCCTGAAAAAATATCTAGATCAAGAAAATTGTTTTGTTGTTTATTTTGCAGCAGATGAAGATGATATCGATCCAGAAGATGCTCAATATACAGATATTCTCATTGCCTGTACGCGCCATTTATTAGAACAACTAAAACAGGCTAATTCAACCCCCTTAAAAAACTGGATAAAATCCCGTTGGCAGGATTTAATTGATTTAGCTTTAACAGAGATTAAAGTTGAAGATGTTAAACTAGAAACAGGGGATTTAATTAAATATTTTGGTAAATTGTCTGCGGCGATTCGGGCAATTCCCAGTCAAAGACAAGAAATAAGAAATAAAATTAATCCTCATACTGTTACGCTGTTAACAGCACTAAATGAGTTTATTGATAATAGCAAAAATGTCTTAGATGATTCAAAAAAATTAGTGGTAATTGTTGATAACTTAGATCGCATTGTACCAATAAATCGGCGAGATCATAAAACTAATCATGATGAGATTTTTTTAGATCGAGCCGATCAATTAAAGGGGTTAAATTGTCATTTGATTTATACTATACCTATTTCAATGGCCTATTCTAATCGGGCCAATGATCTCCGCGATATTTATGATAATGACCCGATGGTTTTACCGATGATTATGCTCCGCAATCCTGATCGTACTATTAATCCTGATGGTATAGCAAAAATTAAGGCTATTATTGAGAAAAGAACCCAGCAATTTTTACCAACGAAAAAGCTAGAAACAGATATTTTTGAAAGTCAAGAAGTTCTGGAGCGATTATGTTTAATGACTGGAGGTCATGTACGAAACTTAATTTTATTAATGCAAACCGCTTTAGATCATGTGGATGCTTTACCCATTACCGCAAAAGCTGCTCAAAGAGCAATAACCCAAGCTAGAGATGTCTATCGGAGAACAGTAGAACACGAGCAGTGGAAAATTCTGGCTAAGGTACATCTTACCAACGAAATTCAAAATGATGAAGCTCATCGTAAATTATTATTCAATCGTTGTGTTTTACAATATGCTTATTTTGATGCAGATGCAGAGTTAAAAAGTTGGTATGATGTGCATCCTTTAATTACCGAAATTAAGGAGTTTAATGATGAATTATGAATGATGAATTATGAATGGGGAGCGGGAAACAGGGAACAGGTAAGAAAATCATTGTACCTCATAACTCTGAATACAGCTATATATAATAATGACAAACCAAAAAGTAAAACCCTTAACTAACTCTCAGGAATCGGATTTTGAAGGATTGCTAGAAGATCAACCCCTAACAGCAGCAGAATCCTATCAAGCATTACTGCGATCGCTCAGACGAAAAAATGGCTTTAATTTACTCTTTGTTCGCTGTTCTCCCGTGCAAGCTGATGAGATTATTCGGGGAATCAGTCAAGATTTACCCAATAAAAATATTCAAGTCCTGCAACTTGATTCAGAAACCGATAATTTGTATGAGAAAATTGTCGATCTACCAAATTATACCAATCTAAACATTCTTTTTGTGCGAGGTTTAGAAAATGCACTACTGCGCTACGAAGAAGCGGAAAGTCAAGGCTATTTCTTGTCGAGTCAAAGTCCAGTTTATGGAGGAACCTGGGCCGGAGTTCCTAAGATTTTAGGCTATTTAAACCTATCCCGTGAGCGATTTGAGCGGCAATTTCCCTTTACTTTAGTATTCTTATTGCCGGAATTTGCCTTGCGGTATTTTATTCGTCGTGCGTCGGATTTTTTTGATTGGTATTCGGGAGTTTATGAATTTCCGACCGATAAGGACATATTGGAAAGAGAAATTAGAAGACTGGTTTATTTAGACAGCGATCTCGATACCTATCAGCAATTCACTCCCCAACAACGACAGGAAAAGTTGGCCGAAATTAAGGCCTATTTAAGCGATTCCCCATCTCTCGATCCTGTTCGAGCATCTCAATTGTGGCATGAAAAAGGTTTAATTCATGCAATGGGAAAAGAATACGAACAAGCGATCGCATCCTTTGATCAAGCTTTAGAAATTAAACCCGATTTGCATGAAGCTTGGAACAACCGAGGGATTGCGTTAGGTAACTTAGGAAGGTATGAAGAAGCGATCGCATCCTACGATCAAGCTTTAGAAATTAAACCCGATTACCATCTAGCTTGGTACGGCCGAGGGATTGCGTTAGGTAACTTAGGAAGGTATGAAGAAGCGATCGCATCCTACGATCAAGCTTTAGAAATTAAACCCGATTACCATGTAGCTTGGTACGGCCGAGGGTTTGCGTTAGGTAATTTAGGAAGGTATGAACAAGCGATCGCATCCTTTGATCAAGCTTTAGAAATTAAACCCGATGACCATCAAGCTTGGAACAACCGAGGGATTGCGTTAGGTAATTTAGGAAGGTATGAAGAAGCGATCGCATCCTTTGATCAAGCTTTAGAAATTAAACCCGATTTGCATGAAGCTTGGAACAACCGAGGGATTGCGTTAGGTAATTTAGGAAGGTATGAACAAGCGATCGCATCCTACGATCAAGCTTTAGAAATTAAACCCGATTACCATCAAGCTTGGTACAACCGAGGGAATGCGTTAGGTAATTTAGGAAGGTATGAACAAGCGATCGCATCCTACGATCAAGCTTTAGAAATTAAACCCGATTACCATCAAGCTTGGTACGGCCGAGGGTTTGCGTTAGGTAATTTAGGAAGGTATGAAGAAGCGATCGCATCCTACGATCAAGCTTTAGAAATTAAACCCGATGACCCTGATGCTTGGAACAACCGAGGGATTGCGTTGGGTAACTTAGGAAGGTATGAACAAGCGATCGCATCCTACGATCAAGCTTTAGAAATTAAACCCGATTACCATGAAGCTTGGGATAATCGAGGATATGCTTTAACTTGTATGGGACGATATAAAGATGCACTAGAATCTTTTGATCGTGCTATTAAAATTAATTCAAATGATGCTAATGCTTACTACAATAAAGCTGTTTGTTATGGCTTACAAAACAATGTAGAATTAGCTATCGAAAACTTACAACGCGCCATCAATCTTGATGTCAAATATCAGGATATGGCGAAAACGGATCAAGATTTTGAGCAGATTCGGGGAGATGAGCGGTTTCAATCATTGCTAGGTCGAGTATAATAATATATAGCGTTTCCTAAGCTAGTGAGGTACACCTATTTTTCTTCCCTTTTGCCTATTGCCTTTTGCCTAAAACCCATAACTTTTGTACCTCAGCAGACTGAAAAACGCTATATATTTCTACTTTACTCAAGGAGATATTCTATGACTAACACCTACACAGCTATAATTCAGCTAGACGGCGATTGGTGGATTGGTTGGATAGAAGAAATTCCGGGAGTTAACTGTCAAGAAGCATCTCGTGATCAGTTATTAGAAAGCCTAAAAATTACTCTTAGTGAAGCATTAGAATTGAATAAACAGGAAGCAATTGCCGCTACTAGGGGAAACTACCAAGAAGAGAAAATTGTTGTATGAAACGCAAACAGTTCATCCGCTACCTTCGTTCTCAAGGTTGTGAAATGCTCAGAGAAGGAAGTAGCCATTCTTGGTGGTTTAACCCCCGATTAAATAAAAGATCTGCGATTCCAAGACATACGGAAATTAGGGATATTCTCGCTAATAAAATATGCAAAGATCTCGGAATACCACTAATCAAATAAATCGTTCATCAGTCTTGATGTCGAATATCAGGATATGGCGAAAACAGATCAAGATTTTGAGCAGATTCGGGGAGATGAGCGGTTTCAGAGATTGTTGGTTAATATTGACGAATAACTCTGTTTATAGTATAATTAAGTAAGACAATTTAACTTTAAATAATTAACAATTATGAAAGCTACTACCCTATCTCAAACAGAAAGTCCAAATCTTCTAAGCAGACAAGAAATCTGTCAGTTTTATCCGGATCAATGGGTACTAATCCTCAATCCTGAACTAGATGAGGAACTTAATGTTATTCAAGGACAAGTTTTAACCCATTCAGCCAACAGAGATGAAGTTTATAATCAACTTTCTTTACGACAAGGACAACCAGTAGCTATTGAATATACTGGCATTATTCCTGATAATATAGTGGTGGTTATATGACTTATAATAAACCTCATTCATTGCTGCGTCATGGTCAAAATTTGTTTAAAATTAATGCCATGATTGGCGGAATAAATAAGGGAGATTTTTATCGAGTTACTTTATTAGTTGATACAGGCTCTAGTATGACAATATTGCCTGTCAAAATCTTAGAAGATTTAGGTTACAATCTAAATAATCCTCAAAGCAAGCAAACAATAGTAACTGGCAAAGGAACTACCCCTCCGATACCTATAATTCAAATTGCTTGGTTTAATTGTATAGGACAACTTCTCAAAAATTTTGAAGTTATGGCCTACAATATTCCAGCAGTTTTGCGGGTAGATGGTTTATTAGGTATGAACTTTTTGATTAGTTGTCAATCTGTTATCTCAGTAGCAACAGCTAAAATATATTGCCAGAACATTATTAAATCTTAGGAAACTTACAACGCGCCATCAATCTTGATGTCGAATATCAAGATATGGCGAAAACGGATAAGGATTTTGAGCAGATTCGGGGAGATGAGCGGTTTCAATCATTGCTAAGTTAAGAAAACCCAAAAAGAGATAACTATCTATGTCGAAAGCAATCCTATCATCAGAATTAGGGTATAATAACTCTTAAGTCACAACTTTCTATCCTATCAGGAGAACAATTGCTATGACACTGGCAACCACCCACCAACAAACCATTTTAGAAAAACTGCAAACCCTCAACCCACAACAACAACAACAAGTAATAGAGTTTATTGAATTTTTGCAACTTAAAGCAGATAAGACAGCAATTCATGAGGAAGAAAGAGAAATTTCTGCTTTAGAATCAGCCGGAGACTTAGTGGGGTGTTTAGACAGTGGTAAAGGAGATTTATCCCTAAAAAAGAGGGAATTTAAAAAAAAGCATCTAGTCTAATATGCTTAAAAGAGTAATTCTAGATACGGGGGTCTTAGTCGCCGTTCTCGACCGGAGTGATAATTATCACAATTGGGCAATTCAGCAATGGGAAAAAGTTGCCAAACCTTTATTAACTTGTGAGGCAGTTATCACTGAATCCTGTTTTATTTTACAAGATGTTTATGGGAGTGAAGATGCAATAATGTCTTTAATTGAACGGGGAACAATTAAAATAGATTTTAGCCTAAATGATGAAGTCAAAGTCATCCGAGAGTTAAGACAGCGTTATCAATCCGTTCCCATGTCTTTTGCTGATGCTTGTTTGGTGAGGATGACTGAATTAATTGAAAGCAGTTCTGTGTTAACTTTAGATAGCGATTTCTATATTTATCGCAAGAATCGGAGAGAAATGATTGATGCAATAATTCCTGACTGACAACCTCCATACCGAATATCAAGATATGGCAAAAACGGATCAAGATTTTGAGCAGATTCGGGGAGATGAGCGGTTTCAATCATTGCTAAGTTAAGTAGATAAAAAAAGAGATAACTATGCTCAATCAATATACTGCTAAATATACAAAAATTCCCTCTGGTTACATGGGACAACTGATAGAATGGCCAGAAGTGATTACCGAAGGAGCAACCTTAGAAGAATGTCGAGAAATGCTCAAAGATGCTCTCTTTGAAATGATTTTAGCCTATCAACAACAAAACCAACCGATTCCTCTAGAAGAATGCTTGTTAGAATCAATTTATCTAAGTATTTAAGATGTCAGTAAAACGCAGAGATCTAATCAAATATTTTGAAGAAAATGGTTTTTATCTTCTCAGGGAAGGCGGGAATCACTCTATCTATACCAATGGAGAAAAAACTATTCCCATTAAAAGACACCGTACTATTGATAAAGTAACAGCCAATGTCATTTGCAAACAAGCTGGACTAGAAGCAAAGTTTTAAATCACCTCGATTAAAGCTTGTAATAAATATTTATTTTAGGTGCATTCCAATCATTTTCAAGGTGTTGGAGGTGATAATAAGATTCTTTGACCTCGGTTTCTGACCATTCCAATTCTTCAACTAGAAGTGGCTGTTCAGGGTTTTGAGGAAAATCAACAGATTGCTTCCTAGCATTCAGAGAAATAGATGCTGGTTTAGTTTCTTGATTTGACATATCAGAAATTATACTAAATCTGGTTATCAAAAACTGATTATTTATTCTCCCCTTTGCCTCTTGCATGAGTGCCTCTCTTGATATGTAGCCTATACTCAAGGGATTTAGTATAATTGACCGCCTAAAAATCGAAAATTTCGCTCATTATATCATAAAAATCACCAAAAATACTTAATTTAAATAAGACAACTAAATAATTGTTTAATCGGTAATTCTTGAGGAAATCTAAAATCAGAACCCAAATGGTAAAAAGAGTGAGAGAATAAAAACATAGTTCAGAGAGGAGAGGCTGTCAAGACAAGCTTTCCAGTCGTAAAATCCATAATTCTTGCCGGGTGAAGGCTAATAAATAACTTTCAAAAAAGCGGGATTGAACTTAGTAGAACAAATCGCGACAATCTGTCAATCTACTGAAAAAAAGAGAGAAAACTTATGTTTTGTGAACAATGCGAACAAACCGCTAGTGGTAATGGTTGCCATCAGTGGGGAGCCTGTGGAAAAAGTCCCGAAGTCAACGCTGTTCAAGACTTATTAGTTTATTGTCTGCGGGGATTAGCATCGGTAGTTTTAAAAGCCAAAGAAGCGGCGATATCTACTCGCGAAGCCGATATTTTTACCTGTGAGTCGCTTTTCGCCACCATGACCAATGTGAACTTCGATCAACGACGTTTTACCGATTATATTCAGCGTTGTTTAGAGATTCGGGAAAATTTAAAAGCACAATTGGGATCGCTGGACTGGTCTGCACTTGCCAACTATCAGCCTAATTTTAATGAGAGCCTAGTTAGCCAAGGTCAAGAAGTATCCTTAGAACTAATTGAAAAAGTGCAGGACATCGATATTTTTTCCCTAAAGTTAACCGCTATCTACGGAGTTAAAGGTCTTGCTTCCTATACTTTCCACGCTCAGGAATTAGGTCAAGAGGATGACTCGGTTTATCAGGTTATCCAAGAGACTTTAGCGGCAATTGATCGGGGGGATTTAAACCTGAATGATTGGGTGGCAATCTGTCTAAAAGTCGGGGCAGCAAACCTGCGGGCCATGGAATTATTAGATCAAGGTCATACCGAAACCTACGGTCATCCGATACCGACAAATGTTCCCTTAAATCCGCGTTTAGGTAAAGCCATTTTAGTCTCCGGCCATGATATTAAACAATTGGCAGCTTTACTGGCACAAACTGCCAATACTGGCATAACAGTCTATACCCACGGAGAATTATTACCCGCTCACGGTTATCCAAAACTAAAAGAAAAATATCCCCATCTCTACGGTCATTATGGAACCGCGTGGCAAAATCAAACTAAAGAATTTGCTAAGTTTCCGGGGGCAATAGTTTTAACTACTAATTGTCTCATGCCCCCCCACGAAAACTATGAAAGTAAACTCTTTACCCTCGGACCTGTGGGTTATGCCCATATTAACCGCTTAGAAACAGTTGACGGTGCGATCGATTTTAGTCCCGTGATTGCTAAAGCACTGTCATTGCCCGGATTTACTGAAATAAGCGAACCTCGGCAGGTAATGGTGGGATTTGCCCACAATACCGTCCTCAGTGTCGCTGATACGGTGGTTGATGCCCTTAAACAGGGTAAAATCCGTCACTTCTTCCTAGTTGGTGGCTGCGATGGGGCAAAACCCGATCGCAATTACTACACCGAATTTGTGGAACAAGTCCCCGAAGATTGTATCGTTTTAACCCTTGCCTGCGGAAAATTCCGCTTTTTCGACAAACAATTAGGTAGCATCGAAGGATTACCGCGGCTAATGGACGTGGGACAATGTAACGATGCCTATAGTGCCATCAAAATCGCCCTAGGATTAGCCAACGCTTTTAACGTTAGCGTCAATGAGATTCCCCTCTCCCTAATTATCTCTTGGTACGAACAAAAAGCGATCGCTGTACTGCTCACCCTGCTGCATCTAGGTATGCAAAATATCCGTCTGGGACCAACTTTACCGGCATTTATCTCCCCTAACGTCCTGAAATTCCTCGCCGATACCTATCACCTGCAGCCGATTACCACCCCCGCAAAAGACTTAGCCGATTGTCTAGGTTAAAACTTTCTGTAAAAATCCCACCTTTGGTGGCAAACCGTGGCCTATGGAAGGAGAGGGATATTATCCTCAAGGAGAATAATTTTTATGTCCGTAATCACTTTAAGCATTGATGGTAAAGATGTAGCGATCGAAGCGGGTTCGCGAGTTCTCGCGGCAGCTAGTCAGGTAGGAATAAAAATTCCCGCCCTCTGTCATCTCGAGGGGGTTTCCGAAGTGGCCGCCTGTCGCTTATGTTTGGTAGAAATTGAAGGTATTAATAAATTATTACCCGCCTGTGTAACGGAAGTGGCGGAAGGAATGGTGGTTCATACCGATACCCCAAAACTGAAAGAATATCGCCGCATGACGGTGGAATTATTATTCGCTGAAGGTAATCACGTTTGTGCAGTTTGTGTGGCTAATGGTAACTGTGAATTACAAGATTTAGCCATCGAAGTGGGTATGGATCATAGTCGTTTTCCCTACCGTTTTCCCAAGCGAGAAGTGGATATTTCCCATCCTCTTTTTGGTATCGATCATAATCGTTGTGTTCTCTGTACCCGTTGTGTGCGAGTCTGCGATGAAATTGAAGGGGCGCACGTTTGGGATCTGGCTTATCGCGGCGAAAAAGATAAAATTATTGCGGGAATGGATCAGCCTTGGGGCAGCGTTTCTGCCTGTACTTCCTGCGGCAAATGTGTTGCCGCTTGTCCAACCGGGGCGATATTCCGTAAGGGTTCCGCCGTTTCTGAAAAAGAGGAAGATCGCTCGAAGTTGGAATTTTTAGTTAACGCTAGGACTCAACACCAATGGACGCGTTAAAGTAATCGATGGAGGGTGATAGTGATCGATGGGCGCATTTAGATATCTACGAGAAGAAACTAACGGCCAAGGTAAGGGAGGACTATGATCAGATTATGGGTAATAATCAAGATATCCTAGCGATTGCCACCCAATACGAAATATCGTATCTCGATATTCAACGCGCCAAGGATTATGCTTTTGGATCGGGAGTGTCTCGATATCAATTTTTTCCCGAAGGTTTAATGGTAGCAGCTTGGCGAAGACTCGCTGGCGCTCAAGGGAATAATCTTGATCGGATGTTTCTCAATCATGAAATCTACGAATCTGACTTAGTGATTAATCGAGGCTTTTCGCAGCAACAAGCGCATTTACTGGCACAAAAACAATATCCTTGGTCCGATTCAATTCAGCAAACAAGATAATTATGACCACATCACCCGAATCGCAATTTCTGCAAGCCCTAGAAATGTGTCAGTCTCTCTCCAATTTGACGGCGCAATTTTCTAGTATTCCTTGTCGGATAATTGAAATTTTGTCTGATGTCAGTCAAGAGCCTAGGGTTTTGTATTCGCTCTTAATTAAATATTCTAGAGAGGTGGATTCCGCTTTAGTTGCCCTAGATATTTATGCCAAAAATGCTGATAATTGGCGAGTAAAAGATCGAGATAAAACCTGTTCTCTTGGTTTTGGAGTGAAAGACCATTGCACGATTTTAAGCTGTTTGCTCAATTTCAGCAAACGTCCTTTTTCTTTTATTTCTTATACCGGAAATTTTGCATCAGAGGCGATTATTTTTGAGCTACTTAAAGACTGGAAAAATCTAGATTTAGCCCCTTTCTTTGAGGAAAAAATGCAAGAGTTTATCCTGGAGGCAAAAATAGCTTAAAAGAGAATTTCTTTTCGTTTGATCCTTTTGACCAAATTGCAACTCAGCCAACAATACCAACCAAGGAATTAAAATTATGAGTAAAATTCGCTTCGCTACTGTCTGGTTAGCCGGTTGTTCGGGATGCCATATGTCCTTCCTCGATTTGGATGAATGGCTGTTAGAATTAGCCGAAAAAGTTGACGTGGTATATAGTCCCGTCGGCTGCGATCTGAAAACCTATCCCGAAAATGTCGATGTCTGTTTAGTGGAAGGAGCGATCGCTAATCAGGACAATTTAGAACTAATTCATCTAGTCCGCCAAAATACCAAAACCGTCGTTTCTTTTGGTGATTGCGCCGTGACTGCTAACGTTCCCGCTATGCGGAATATGTTAGGAACTGCCGATCCCGTGCTAAAAAGAGCTTATTTAGAGTTAGGAGATAACACCCCTCAACTACCAGAAGAACCCGGTATCGTTCCCGAATTATTAGATCAAGTGCTGCCCGTCCATCAAGTCATTCCCATCGATATTTTTATGCCGGGTTGTCCCCCCGATGCGGACAGAATTCGCGAGACATTGATTCCGATTTTAAAAGGGGAATTACCCGTGATGGCAGGACGAGAAATGATTAAATTTGGTTAATTGAATCAGTTATCAGTTATCAGTTATCAGTTATCAGTTATCAGTTATCAGTTATCAGTTATCAGATTTGAGTTTTAAGTTTTGAGTTTTAAGTTTTGAGTTTTGAGTTTTGAGTTTTGAGTTTTGAGTTTTGAGTGAGCAGTATGTATTAAGTGAGCCTCATCAAATGCCAGCTTGCTGCTGTCTTTTCGCTGTTTACTGTTTACTGTTTACTGATTATACTAAATCCACTGAGTATAGGCTACATATCAGAAGAGGCACTCATGCAAGTGGAGTGACTCTTAAATTATTACAGATGTGTCAGCAGCCGTCTGTAAGCATCCCACCGAAAAACTAATGCGCGGGGGGTTTGGGGGCGGCGCCACGCCCCCAACGGGGGGTTTGGGTAGGGCTGTTTCATTCTCCCATCAGAATATCAAAAGTAAAAGCGATCACTGTCAGGTAAAATGAGAAGTGACCGGCAATTTTTAAAATATATGTTGAGCTTAATAGAAAAACTGAAACAAGTCAAGGACTTTCGGAA
>NZ_JADBTZ010000210.1:0-6139 GCF_020245885.1 Microcystis sp. M165S2
ACTCAATTGTCTATCTTTTGGTATTAACCTATTTGTGCCTTAAGTGTCTCCCTGTATAGATTTCAGCTACTTTTAGGCGTAGGCACTCTCATCGAATTTTATTTTAAGTTAATTATTTGCATAACAATTACCGAAGAGCCCATTTAATTAAATGGGCGCAACCCGGTGATGTGGTAGTTTTTCACTTTTCTGGTCATGGTTCTCAAGTTTTTGATCCCGATCAAATTTTTCAAGATGGGCAAGTTAGCACGATTGTTCCTGTTGATAGCATTCTCCCTCCAGGTTATCCCAATAAAGGAGGAAAAGTTAATGATATTACAGGTCATACTTTGTGGTTGTTGATGCAAGCAATTAATACAGAAAATGTCACTTTTATTCTGGATAGTTGTCACTCTGGAGGGGCGAGAAAGGGCATCTTAACAGTGCGATCGCGCCCTGGAAATCGGGAGTTAAACCGGACTGAAAACTCTAATATCCAACTGTTAGCAAGTCCCCAGGAACAGGAATATCAAAAACAACTGATGTCCAGACTCAACTTGACCGCTTCAGACTTGGCCACAGAGCGAAAAAAAGGCGTTCCCAAAGGCATAATGCTCGCGGCTGCTAGAACTGACCAAGCGGCGATCGATGCTTCCTTTGGTGATACGGCGGCTGGTATCTTTACATATATCTTGACTCGCTATCTCTGGCAGCAAACCGGAGGCGAGTCAGTCAGTCAAGTGATGGTGAGTGCGACGGCGACTACCGAGCGCATTTTACGCGAATATTTCCCGACGGCTGGTTTATTACAGCAACCGGAATTTAATACTAGGGAGGGAAGTAACAACAGCCAGCAAGCGGTTTATTTTCTCAAACCAGATCAGAAAATCCCTGCTGAAGCTGTGGTCACTCAAGTGCAGGGAAATCAGGTTGACCTGTTTTTGGGAGGGATCGATCCGCGTACTTTAGAAGCTTTCGGTCGAGGGGCAATTTTAACTTTAGTGGATGGGGAAGGAAAAGAACGAGGTCAAGTTCAGATAGAGTCCCGTCAAGAGTTGACAGCTAGAGGGAAACTGAGCCAGATAGAGGGTAGTATTGCTTCCGGGACTCTACTTCAAGAGCGATCGCGGGCAATTCCCAGTAATTTAACTCTCCGAATTGGTTTAGATGCTTCTTTACAGCAAGCTAAACAAGCTTTAGAAGCGATTAAACGCATTGAAGTGGTGTCTTTAGAGCAAACCAATTTTCACTATATTCTAGGGCGAATTTCCCCCATTTATCATCAGCAATTACAGCAATTAAAAGTGAAAAAATTGCCAGAAGTCGGCAGTATTGCTTTATTTTCTCCTGCATTGGATTTGGTTCCCGACTCGGCGGGAATTGCCGGGGAAAAAGTAACAGATGCCGTTGAGCGATTACGCCCTAAGTTAAAATCCTTGTTAGCAGCAAGATTAGTCAAGTTAACTCTTAATAATTCTTCTTCCCGTCTGAGTGTAGCTGTGGCAATGGAAACGGTAGATGGTAGTCAATTAGTAGCAGAATCTTTTACGGTAAGAGGTGCGACAATAACCCCCGTCAGTCAAACCAGAGGACTGAGGGGATTAACTACCAATGCTCAAAAAATTAAACTAGGAACATTAATTCGATTTATTGTTCAAAATAATGAATCTTTTCCCCTTTATATCTGTGTATTACTTGTTAGTGTAGATGGTGGTTTAATGGTTCTTTCTCCATCTCAGGGAAATGAAGATTTACCTCCACTTGCTCCTCAAGAAACTATTAATATTCCTGATGTTAATAAAGGGGATCATTATCGGTTTAAAGTTGTCGGTGATCTAGGGTTGGCTGAAGTTTTAGTTATTGCTAGTACAACTCCTCTTAAAAAAGCAATTGATTTGTTGAGAACTTTAGCAGCAGATAGAGGAGAAAGTGCTAGAGGTACGCCGATTAATTCACCCCAACTAGATGAGGCAATTTTTAGTCTTCTGGATGATTTAGATGAGGGAAGTCGGGGAAGTGGGACCAATTCTCTTCCGGGGGTGCGTCAGATTGATACCCGACAGATGGCGGCTATGTCGATTACCTTTGAGGTGGTTGGGATGTAGTTAAATCTCGCATCAAAAACTAAATTGTTAGGGAAGAACAGTAAGAAATGGAGTCGTTAGGGACGTACAATAACATTAAAGTAAATGCCATTGTCTTGTATGTTATTGCCCCTATCCTTCAAATTGACGAAAGGAAGGGCAAAATCTAAGCGTACTGCTACTTGTTTCACCGGATTCCACAGTAAGCCGACTCCAATAGCTGCTAAAAACGTCTGGGAAGGAAGCGTAACAGGATTGTCAGGATTATTCCAGACCTGACCAATATCTGCAAAGGGAGCAATCTGAAAGACTGCATTGCCAACTTCATCGATGAATTGGGGGTAAATTTAGCCCTTTTGAGACTCTATGCTAGAGCCTTAATTGGCCGAAGAGCTCGGGGAAGAAAACCACAAAAAAGAGGGAGAAATATTTCAATAATTAGTGCTATAAGCTTAGAAAAAGTTTTCGCATCAGTCAACATATACGGTGCAGTGGATGCGGTAACATTTGAAGGATTTATTCTAAAGGAAGTGCTGCCAAAAATTAAAGAAGGAGACTGTCTGCTCATGGATAACGCCAAGATTCATCTCGGAGAAATGGTCAGAGAAATAATCGAACAAGAAAAAGCTAGACTCATCTATTTACCTCCTTATTCTCCCGAATTCTCTCCTATTGAAAACTTTTGGTCAAAAGTGAAAGCGACGTTAAGAAAACTGAAGGCGAGAACTTACAAAGACTTAATAGAAGGGATTGAATTGGCTATGTTAGAAGTTACTCAAAAAGATATTCGCAATTGGTTTACTCACTGTTGCTACTGTACCTCATAAGTCAGAGAATTGCTATAGATTATTAATGAATGGTTCGAGGATCGACAGGGATAATTTCTGAATATCGCAGAAAGTCATCTGTGTTGAAGGTTAAAATATTATCAATATTATGGGTAATCATAGCTGCAACTAATCGAGCGTCATGGGACTTTTTTCCCATTACTTGATATTTTCTAATGAGTCTTTCCCATTGAGGATAAATAGCAGGAGTATCTTGGTAAAGAGAAAAAATATGTTTAATATCTTCAATTTCTAAGGTAGCTTGCTCAAAACTTAATCCTAAGCCATTAACTTTTACAGGTCGTGTCGCTACAACCCAAAATTCAATTAAGTTCTGAGGAACAATATAGAGTTTTTCTGAACGTTTTTTTAAGGTTTTAACGCCTTGAAGCGCACTTAAGTGCAGCGGATGGGTGGTTTGTTTTAACCTAAGAAGAATATTAGTATCAGCTAAATAGGTCATAGCATTTCATCCTCTCTGGTATAAATGCTTTCTCGACTAATAGCTTCATCAGATAAGGGTTGAGCATTAATATTAGAAGGTCGATTAATAAAGTTAGTTAATTTTCTTTCCCATTCCTCATATTCTAAAATTTGGGAGCTTTTTTGAGGTTGATTTTTTAAGGTTTGTTCAATTATCTCTTGAAGATATTGTTCAAGAGTTAAGCCTTTTAATTTGGCTTCTTCCTGAATTTTATTTTCTAGCTCTGGGTTAAGATTTAAGGTAATCATGATAGGGTTCTCCTTGATTTTAATTAATGTTGACATCCTCACCGCCGTAAACGGACGGTGATTCCTCACCACGCCACCTTTTTAGAATGGTCG
The DNA here is from genome assembly GCF_020245885.1 of Microcystis sp. M165S2. Classification (NCBI taxonomy): domain Bacteria; kingdom Bacillati; phylum Cyanobacteriota; class Cyanophyceae; order Chroococcales; family Microcystaceae; genus Microcystis; species Microcystis sp. M165S2. Next base: position 3,716 of record NZ_JADBTZ010000210.1, read on the forward strand.
CGTCAATGGGGTTGACGCGACCCAGGATGCTGCTACCTTAGCGGTAGTCTTACGCTTTCCGACCCGTCCGTTTTGATTGTCCGAATGCCGGACGGCCACTTTGAACAAGTCGAAAAAATCTCATGTTCAACATTTCCTAGAAAGTTTTACTCGTTCAAGGCCGAATTTGAAGTCTTTTCTGAACGAAACCCCCTACTATCTGTGGTCAAGGTTCAGTTTTTAGCTTGGTTATCGCTTTTTCCATTCTAGCTTAAAGCCGTCGTAAAACGACGGGGTTTTAACCCAAATTTTCGATAAGACTATGGCTTCTTTCTCCAAACTTCTGATTGCTGGTACTCTGTTGCTTTCTGGAGGGTTATCTCCCCTGGTGATGGCGGCAGAAGTAGCAATCGCCCAAACAACCATCGCCCAAACCGATACCCGCACCCAAGCGCAACAACTTTTTGATGAGGGGATGCAACTATTCCAACAAGGGACAGCCGAATCCTACCAACAAGCTATAACCAAATGGGAACAAGCCTTACCCCTTTGGCGTAAGCTGGAGGATAAAGCGCAGGAAGCCTTCATAAATCTAGCACTCGGTAAGTGGATGGTACAGCAAGGAGTGCGGAGTTAATCCTTGCCATCGCCGAGAAAACTGGTAATTGGCGCAAGAGATAATAAAAGCTTCTTTTATTAGGAAATACGAACGGAAAATGTTAAGCATTGGCGAGGAAACTAATGTGCTAGAGTTAATTCATGGCAACGCAACCAAGAGAAATTGAGCGTTATGTAACAGCCGATGGTCAAATTCCTTTTGATAATTGGTTTGATTCTATCCGAGTGTCTAAAACTCAAACTATCATCAGTAAAAGACTTGACCGAGTGAGGATGGGCAATTTAGGCGATTACCGTTCGGTAGGAGGAGGTGTTTTTGAATTAAGAATAGACTATGGTCGAGGTTATCGCATCTAAGTAGCTGGTTATAATTAAATTAAAAATGGATTTTAGGTTCGATCCCCCCTGCCCCCCTTGATAAGGGGGGTGCCGATAGGCGGGGGGATCTGACAACTTTTAACGCCTACCTACTTATTTCGGACAAGTAGGGACAACCATCGTGTTGCTACTGTGTGGAGGTGATAAAAGCACTCAAATTAAAGATATTCGTCAAGCCCAAGAATACTGGAGAGATTATCGGAGTTAAAATTATGTCTAAAAGTATTAGCTACCACCCTTTTTTGCTGGACAATCTTAAAGATCCAAACTATGCGGCTCTTTATCTCGAAACTCACTTAGAAGAAGACGAGTTTGAATTCGATCCCGAATTACTGAAAATGGCTTTGAGGAATGTTCTCGAAGCTCTTGGGGATTCTCATTTAACCGCAGAACAAATTAAAATTTATGAGCAATTTCTCGATAAATTATTAACAATGCCAGCAGGAATAGGAATTTATAATTTAGGGCTTTGGCTGAAGGCTTTGGGATTAAAACTAGCTGTAACAGTTGATAAAGAGGGGAAGAATGTTGTTGAAAACTTGCCTAGTTTGAATGGAGATAACAAAGAAAAATATGAGGGAGTTTTAACGAAAGTCCCAGATCTATAACCAGAAAGTAGATAAACGGCTCTTCTGGTTTCTGTGTGGAAACGAGGTCTATACTGATAGAATATCCGCAAAATAGTCTTAAAAGTCTTGTCCAGTAAGCATTTCAGGATTCCATAAGCAAAAATTATCACACAAAGCCGAGAAGAGCCAATAAACTAAATATCCTTTCTTAAACCATGCTCAAATCCCTCAACCTCGCTACCCTACTGCTGCTACTCGCCTCCGGCGTGTCTATCTTGCCCATTTCTCAACCCGGAATAGTGCCACCTGTCCAAGCGCAAACCAATGAGACGAAAAAAGCTGAAGCGGAAAGGCTATTTAACGAGGGGATGCAACTATTCCAACAAGGGACAGCCGAATCCTATCAACAAGCTATAACCAAATGGGAACAAGCCTTACCTCTGTGGCGTAATCTGGGAGATAAGGCACAGGAAGCTTTGATAAACCTGGCACTTGGTAGAGTTTACGACCTATTAGGATTCAAACCCAAAGCCCTAGAATACTATAACCAAGCCTTACCCATCTATCAAGCCCTAAAAGATCGCTCTGGGGAAGCCAGACTTCTCAATAATATTGGCGCTGTCTATAATGCTTTAGGGGAGAAACAAAAGGCATTAGACTATTACCAACAGGCTTTACCCTTATCGCGGGCAGTAGGGGATCGCTCCGGGGAAGCCGTTACTCTCAATAATATTGGTGCTGTCTATAATGATTTAGGGGAGAAACAGAAGGCTTTAGACTACTACCAACAGGCTTTACCCTTATTGCGGGCAGTGGGAGATCGCGCAGGGGAAGCCGTCACTCTCAATAATATTGGTCTTGTCTATAATGATTTAGGGGA
>NZ_JADBTZ010000211.1:0-5231 GCF_020245885.1 Microcystis sp. M165S2
ACAAAACGGGGTTCCGACTAAAGTATTGCCGCTCGCGCAGGCTAGAGACTCTCTCCCCTGAAACCTATAATGGACAAGGTTTTCGCGTCACCTTTTCAGCAAGGGCATCTACATTATAAAAGATACCAAATGGATTCTATAATAGACCTCTTGTAAAAACCCAAAATTGTTGTTAGGGTTAGGAGTCAGTAGTCAGGAGAATTAAAGATGAATAATAAGCCATTAAATAGTCTATTTACAGATTTTATGCCATTTAATCCTTATTTTTGCGGTTTTTGAAGCCTGAAAAGTTAATTATGCAAGAGGTTTAATAATTTTTCAGGGATTCGGTTCGGTTATAGATTAAGCTGCCCGCACATTTGAATTGGTTGTTGAGATAAGGCAAGAGGTAACAGGCAAGAGTTAACAGCAAAGGGATTGGGGGAGATTGAGTTAATCTAAGGATAGGCGGTTAAAATGCGTCTTAGATTATCTTTGTGGCCAAGAATTAAGAGAGGTGGAAACTTGAAGATGACAGAACTAAGGTTATTCTCCTTATTTATTTTATCATTAAATCCTCGATTTTATACCTTGGCTTTTGGCTAGTTGGGCAGTTTTTTCTGTCAATAAATTCTGATCTATTTTTTATGAAAATCATCTCTCTTACCCCATCATTCACCCAGGAATATCTCTGTATAAAAGACTTAAATCTCTACAATTCTCCCAGTTGTCAAGAGTTAGCGACCCAAGCACAACAGGGAAGACAATTAAAATTTATTTCCCTAGAAATTACCGAAAAAGGGCTACAAATTCAGCTAAGGGAAGATAATTATTTAGCTTGGTTATGCGGAGAAGATTTAGATGCAATTGCGGTGGCCACCACAGCTTATCAAAAAATTCCTCTAACTCGTTCAGACATAGAAAAACATATTCCTGAGATTATCACTTTTACTCAGGAAGCAAGGAACCGTACCAATCATTATCTCTGGGGTGGAACCCTTGCACCTAATTACGATTGTTCAGGATTAATCCAGGCCGCTTTTGCCACTTTTGGCATTTGGTTGCCGAGGGATTCCTATCAACAGGAGGCTTTTTGTCAAAAAATAAACCGAGAGGAATTACTCCCAGGAGATTTAATTTTTTTTGGTGATAAAAGAGTTAATCATGTGGCGTTATATCTAGGGAATAATCAATATATCCACAGTTCAGGAAAAGAAACAGGTAACAATGGTATCGCTATCAATCTACTTACTGATGATAGGGATAGCGTCAGTCGTCATTATTATCAAAAATTATGGAGTTTCGGTCGAGTTATGCACAATTAATCAGTTATCAGGGAAATGGGGAAATGGGGAAATGGGGAAATGGGGAAATGGGGAAATGGGGAAATGGGGAAATGGGGAAATGGGGAAATGGGGAAATTTCAACTAAAACCCCAAAACCCTAAAACCCCAAAACCCTAAAACCCTAAAACCCCAAAACCCTAAAACCCTAAAACCCCAACCCCTAACCCCCAACCCCTAACTCCTCACTCTCCCCCATAGGTAATTATGTCAGAAAACATCTCCCTAAGCGGTCTATCAATTCGTCGTCACATAGGAGTATTGATGTTAACTATAGCAGTTATCATCATCGGTCTTTTTTTTCTAAATCGTTTACAAGTAGATTTGCTTCCTTCTATCACTTATCCCCGCATTAGTTTAAGGATGAATGTACCTGGAGTTTCCCCGGAAGTTATTCTCGAAGAAGTAACTAAACCCCTGGAAGAAGGAATGAGTGCCACCGAGGGAGTAGTACAAGTTTATTCAGAAACTCGCGAGGGAAGGATGCGAGTAGATTTATTTTTTCAACCGGGGGGAGATTTAAATGTCGCTTTAAATGAAGCTACCGAAAGTTTTAATCGTGTCCGACAAAATTTACCCGATATTATTGAGGAACCGCGCTTAAACAAATTTGAACCCTCTCGTTTACCCGTCTATGAATTCGCTCTCGTTTCTGATACCCTACCCCTAAAAGATTTAAGATTATTTGCTGATGAAGAATTAGGGAGAGAATTAGGATTTGTGGAAGGAGTGGCAATAGTGGACGTGATTGGGGGAGTTAGAGAAGAAATTCAAGTTAATATTGACCTGCAGCGATTACAATCTTTAGGAGTGGGATTAAATCAGGTTTTAGACACCCTAAAAAGACGCAATCAGGACATCTCTGGGGGCCGACTACAGGGAGAACCCGGGGAACCTTTAACCCGCGCGGTGGGGAAATTTAAAAACGTAGCGGACATTCAAGATTTAGCACTGACCGATAGTAATAATCCCGAAGAAAAAATCTATCTGCGGGATGTGGCCAGAGTTATCGATGGGACAGAAGAACAAAGAATTTTTGTCACCCTAAATGGAAAAAATGCCGTGAGGGTTAGCGTCCAAAAACAACCGAATGCGAACACAATTGCTGTGGTAGAAGGGGTCAAAAAACGCATTGCAGAATTAAAAAAATCCGGGTTAATCACCGGGGGAATACAAGTCGTCCCCACTACTGATGAGTCTGTATTTATCCAAAACGCGGTTAATAACGTGGTTTCGTCGGGACTAGCGGGGACAATTCTAGCAGGATTGACTGTATTCGTCTTTCTCGGTTCCCTGCGACAGACTTTTATCATTACCCTAGCGATTCCTCTTTCTACCCTCGTCGCAATTATCTGTATGAAGTTATTCGGGTTATCGATAAATGTGTTTAGTTTGGGAGGATTGGCCCTAGGGGTGGGTATCGTGGTGGATAATTCCATTGTCATGCTGGAAAATATTGCCCTCAAAGTTAATCAAAACCAAAATAAGCGAGATTTTTTAGAAATTGCCCGGAATAGCAGCCAAGAGGTAGAATCTGCTTTATTGGCCTCCACTGCGACTAATCTCGTCTCTATCCTGCCATTTTTACTACTGGGTGGTTTTATTTCCCTGCTGTTTAACGAGATTATCCTCACTATCAGTTTTGCTGTGGCCGCTTCTCTCCTCTGTGCGTTAACCGTTGTTCCCATGTTGGCCAGTCGTTTGTTAAATATGCGGGTTTCTAGTGGTATCCATCGGTTTTGGCTCTTAAGAGTCTTTAGTCAACGTCTAGAAGGTTTAACCATTCTCTACGGTCGTTTTTTAGCTAAAATCATCCTCTACAGAATACCTGTTATCCTGCTGGCCTTTTTAATTTTAGGGGGAAGTAGTTTTTATCTCTGGCAATATATCCCCCAAGAAGTCTTTAGTCGTATTCAAACTGGACAGGTGAACGTTTTTGCCCAATTTCCCCCCGGTACCAATTTAAATACTAACCGTCAGGTGATGCGGGAAGTAGAAAAGATTTTATTATCACAACCAGAAACTGAGTATGTTTTTACTACCAGTGGCGGTTCTCTTTTTGGCACAACTACCAATGAAAATATTTTGCGCGCTTCTAGTACGATTAATCTCAACAAAGGCACTAATACAGAAGCATATATCGAACGCATGAGCAAAGCACTAGAGCAATTAAACCTCGTTAACGTGCGTTTGCGTCTCACCCCTGGTCAAGTGCGCGGTATTATTCTTAATAACTCTCCCTCCGTTGGTGCTGACGTGGATGTGATGTTACAGGGACGCGATGGGAAAACTCTAGAGCAAGCTGGTGAAGAAATCCTCAGTATTCTCGATGAAAAAGTCCCTAGTGCGCGTTTTCGTGCCGATGCTGACCCCAGACAACCAGAAATCCAGATTAAACCCGATTGGACGCGCTTAAATAGTTTGGGATTGAGTACCCTGGAAGTGGGACAAACGCTACGGACCGCTATTCAAGGATCGATACCCACCCAACTGCAACGGGGAGATAGATTAATCGATATCCGGGTGCAATTGGACCCCAACTTGCGGCAAAAAATTAGTGACATATCACAAATACCTATTTTTGTCAATAGGCAAGAAGATTTAAAATTAGCAGATATTGCCCGGATTGAAGCGGGAAAAACCCCCGGGGTCATCCAGAGAATCAATCAGCGTCAAGTTTTTATTATTATCGGCAGTTTAGTCGAGGGTGCGAAATTAAGTGACGCACTCGTGGGGGTACAATCGGTTTTAAATTCCACTCCCTTACCCGATGGTATCAGCATTTTACCCAGTGCTGCCGCCACGTCTAATCAAGAAATTCAGGGTTCTTTGGGTTTATTAGCGGGTTTATCGGTATTTTTAGTCTTTGTGGTCATGGCCGTGCAGTATAACTCGCTCATAGACCCTTTGGTGATTATGTTAACCGTTCCTTTAGCCCTAGCGGGCGGAATTTTTGGACTATATTTGACCAAAACCCCGATTAATGCCATTGTCATCGTCGGGGTGGTTTTATTGGTGGGCATTGTGGTTAATAACGGGATTATTATGGTGGAATTAGCGAATCAATTGCGGCAAGAATTCGGTTTTACTCGACTACAAGCCATTTTAAAGGCCGCTCCCCAACGTTTACGACCAATTTTAATGACTACCGTGACCACGGTTTTAGGTTTATTTCCCCTCGCTTTAGGATTGGGAGAGGGGGGAGAATTTCTGCAACCTTTAGGAATTGTCGTTTTTTCGGGTTTGTCTTTAGCAACGCTGTTAACTCTGTTTATTATTCCCTGTTTTTACGTTTTATTCTCCAGAAAATAATCCCCTTCCACAGTGGGGTGTGGGGAAGTGGGGAAGTGGGGAAGTGGGGAAGTGGGGAAGTGGGGAAGTGGGGAAGTGGGGAAGTGGGGAAGTAGGGAAGTGGGGAAGTAGGGAAGTGGGGAAGTGGGGAAGTGGGGAAGTGGGGAAGTGGGGAAGTAGGGAAGTGGGGAAGTAGGGAAGTGGGGGAATTTCAACTAAAACCCTAACACCCCCCGCAACGCGCACGCAGTGACCACCCTAACACCCCAACACCCTATCACCCTATCACCCTATCTCCCGACTCCTGACTTCTAACCCAATGTTGGCTAAAGATAAGCAAAAATTATTTATTGACTCCAAAAACTTGAGAATATTTAAATTAACATTTCGCAATATTTATAAATTCTTAAGAATTAATTGAGAAAGATTTTTATTTAACAACGATGTTGCAATGGTTACAGCGATTTGATAGAATTTCATAGTCGGTTACTATGTGCTTTTTTGGGCAGCAACGGTTGAAACCCTTGCCACACCTAGAAGGTAATCCTGATTAAGACGGGTAAATTAGTCAATTTCACCCACAACGATGATCTTTTTTTTGTGTAGTTTTATTGCAAA
>NZ_JADBTZ010000212.1:0-3283 GCF_020245885.1 Microcystis sp. M165S2
ATACTTAGTACGACCAGCAAAGAAATTGGTAAAAGCTGTTTGTAAATGTCTTAACCCTTGTTGCAAAGGTACACAGCTTACTTCATTGAGAAAGTCTAATTCTTCTTGCTTTTTCCAATCGGTTAGCATTGAAGAAGTTTGAGCGTAGCCTACTCTTTCTTGTCTTTCATACCATGCTTTTGTTCTGAGATGGAGAGCTTTGTTGTAAACCAATCTTACACAGCCCAAAGTGCGCCGCAATAGCGACTCCTGTTCGGGTGTGGGGTAAAATCGGAACGAGTAGGCTTTTTCCATGTCTCACATTTTAGCATATATTTGGTAAATGCGCTAGTATTTAAAGGTAAAGCCGTCGTAGAACGACGGGGTTTCAGACCCAAAATTTTCGATGACTACCAGAATCAAGGAAATCTTTCAGACAGGACAACCCGATCAATCCGTCACCGTGCAGGGTTGGGTGAGAACAAAACGAGAATTAAAAGAATTTACTTTCCTGGAAGTTAATGATGGCTCATCCCTAGCTAACTTACAAGTTATCCTCGAACCGACTTTACCCGATTATGAAAATGTACTAAAGTCAATTAGTACGGGAGCGGCGATCGCTGTTTCGGGAAATTTGGTTCCTTCCCCGGGTAAAGGGCAAAATATCGAGTTAAAAGCGGCCGAAATCACCCTTTATGGTGACTGTCCTGCGGATTATCCCCTACAAAAGAAACGTCATTCCTTTGAATTTCTGAGAACTATTGCCCATCTGCGAGCAAGAACCAACACCCTAGGGGCAGTAATGCGGGTTAGAAACGCTTGCGCTACCGCTATTCACACTTTTTTCCAAGAAAAAGGCTTTATTTGGGTACATACTCCTATTATTACCGCTAACGATTGCGAAGGTGCGGGAGAATTATTTACTGTCACCAGTTTAGACTTAAAAAAACCCGCCAATTTTGCCGAGGATTTCTTTGGTAAACGGGCCTATTTAACCGTCAGTGGACAATTACAAGCGGAAGTAATGGCTATGGCCCTATCTAATGTTTACACTTTTGGACCGACTTTTCGCGCCGAAAATTCTAATACTTCCCGTCATCTGGCCGAGTTTTGGATGGTGGAACCGGAAATGGCTTTTTGTGACTTGGAAGGAGATCAGGATTTAGCGGAGGCATTCCTTAAATATATCTTTAAATTCGTCTTAGAAAATTGTCCCGAAGATTTGCAGTTTTTTAACGAACGTATCGATAAAACGGTGTTAAGTACGGCCGAGAATATCGTTAATAGTGAGTTTGGCCGGATTACCTACAGCGAAGCGATCGAGTTATTAGAAAAAGCCGATCGTCAGTTCGAGTTTCCAGTAGAATGGGGCGTAGATCTACAGTCAGAACACGAACGTTATCTAGCGGAGGAACTATTCAAAAAACCCGTGATTGTCACCAATTATCCCAAGACAATCAAAGCTTTTTATATGCGTCTAGATGACAATAATAAAACTGTTTCCGCTATGGATATTTTAGCACCCAAGATCGGCGAAATTATCGGCGGTTCCCAACGGGAAGAACGATTAGATATACTGAGACAAAGAATGCAGGAACAGGGAATGAATCCCGATGATTTGTGGTGGTATTTAGATCTGCGTCGCTACGGTTCCGTTCCCCACGCCGGTTTTGGTTTAGGGTTCGAGCGTCTGGTACAATTCATGACGGGAATGACCAATATTCGCGATGTGATTCCTTTCCCTCGTACCCCTTTAAGTGCCGACTTTTAGGATGATGTCTGGGATCGACAGGAGAAAGGTTGTAATCCTCAAGCTTAAAGTGGGTGAATTTTGCTAAGTTTAGCCTGATTGATAATGATAGCGAGCTTGTAAAAAATAAACCTTATTTCCTGTGACTTTATAAACTAAACGATGTTCTAAATCGATCCGTCGTGACCAAGTGTCCGCGGCAATATACTTAAGAGGTTCCGGCCTACCCAATCCTGTAAACGGATCGCCATCCAAAATATCTGCCACTAAGTCTAAAATTTTATCGCCTTTTTTCGGTTCGTTCCGATACCACCAGGCTAAATCTGCTTTGAAATCAGGACTAAAAACGGGCAAATAACCATGAATAGGATTGTTTTTAGGTTTATCTGGCTTATTTTCTCTTTTAGGACTCAATTCCTAACTCCTCTTTTAATTCAGCTAATGTTTGAGGAGTTGCATCTTCTGTCTGGGCCCATTCTAAAGAGCGAAATAAGCGTTGGGCATTTTCTGGCGATCGCAATAAATAAACACACTCTAATAAACTGGAAAGCTCATCTTCAGCAATTAACGCCACATTTTTCTGATTGCGACGCTTAATGACGATAATTTGGGATTCGTCACACACCTGATCTAAGATACTGGCTAAATTCATTCTCGCCTGAGAGTAGGTGGTTTCTTTGCTTAACATGATTTTTAGGGGATACTTGTACAACCTTATTGTACAATTCCAAGCTCTTGAACTCCCCAGAAACCCCAAAATCTCGATCGCTGGTTAGGGAGAGAAATGTAAAGATTTATAAAATTGTAGCTTTTAATACAGTTGTGGGGGGGGGGATGTGTATTGTTGTTTTTGGTTTCCTTTATGGTTGGGTTAGGCTGTTGCTTAACCTGGCTGCGAGGGGGCAAACACTTATGTACTGCGTAGCGAATGGTGATGAAAAAAAGATTTTTCAGATGGCTACCAATTTTAGCCTTAACTACAGCTTTATCTTCTAACTTCTATCAGAATCACGATGATATTGCTCAAGCCCGTAATTTAAGACGTGTAAGCAATGGTTTTGCTTTCGAGATTCAGAATTGTAATAAAGACAATAATTCTGTAGTTTGTACTTTTATGGTTGCAAACTTAGGGGAAGTCAGAGATTTTCATTTTTCTCCCCGAGACTCTATCATCATTGATTCTACTGGCAAGCAATTGAAGGGATCGCGGTGCATTATTGGAGCAATAGGTCCAGGTGATCAAGCATATATGACAGATATGCCTTCTAGAGTCCCCATTAACGGAAAAATTCTCTTTAAAGGAAATTTGCCCGGAAGAATCGCTTATCTGCGATTAGTAGGTTCTAATTTCTCAGTTGAATGGAGGTAATATATTACCTCGGTTAACTGTTAACTGTTCACTGAATAAAGACTCGTAGCGACTGTCTTGATTGTCAAGGGGTAACTCAAAAAACAATCAAGGAGTTGCTGTCGAACCTAAAATCTCAAGCCAGAAAAAAGCGCAGCAAAAACTAAGTCGCTCAGGTTAAACCAAAGCAAGCGCAACCCTTGATC
>NZ_JADBTZ010000213.1:0-14598 GCF_020245885.1 Microcystis sp. M165S2
TGAAGGTGACTACCTCAAATTACCGGGTAAAGTTGGATTAGTTTATTGTGTTCGTCATCGGGAATTTGCAGGAACAATTAAAACCGTTACTATCTCAAAAAACCCAGACGGTAAATACTACGCTTCTATTTTAGTTGATGACGGATTAGATTCCGTGACGACATCAATGGATGGAAAAGCGATAGGAATTGATTTAGGATTAACTCATTTTTGTCTTACCAGCAATGGCAGTAAATATGATAATCCTAGACATTTAGCTAAACATCAACGCAATCTAAAAAGGAAACAACAAAAGCTATCGCGTAAAAAGAAGGGAAGTAACAACCTTCAAAAAGCTAGACGTAAAGTAGCTAAAGTTCACTCTAAAATCTCAAGATGTCGTGAGGATTTTCTCCACAAGCTATCCCGTAAGATAGTTAACGAAAACCAAGTTATTGCTGTAGAAAATCTCAATGTTAAAGCCATGGTACGCAATCATAATTTAGCTAAGGCTATTAGTGATTGTAGTTGGGGAATGTTTTGTACAATGCTTAAATACAAGGCAGAATGGGAAGGAAAAACTTATATCGAAGTTGATAGGTTTTTCCCTAGTTCTAAGACTTGTCATGTCTGCCTAAATCAAGTGGGTAGTTTATCCCTTGATGTTAGAAATTGGACTTGTGAGCATTGTCAGACAACTCATGACCGGGACATAAATGCGGCAATAAATATTCGAGATGAAAGCTTACGGATATTGTCGTTAGGAAAAGCGCGATACTGCCTATAGAGGGGATATAAGACCAAAATCTGGGCGTAAGTCCGTCTTGAGGAACCCTCCCCCGTGAAATAGGAAGCTCTCAACGATCTTGAGAGTAGTTCACGATAGAAAGTTCAGATCAGGCTAAAATCAATCTCGAACAGGTGTCATGCTTCTGGTGGAAAAATTATTAAGTAAGCCCAAAAGCCGTAAATTAGCGATTTTTATGGCTTTTATCGGTAGTATTCTCGCTTTACCCTTTCCTATCGCCGGTATTCATAAATTCTATCTCGGTCAACCTCTCTGGGGAATTATCTATCTTCTCCTCTGGCAAACTCCGATTCCCCGGGTGGCTTGCGCGATCGATGCGGTGTGGTATTTAATCCAAGATAACCAATTTTTGGCTAACTATTTTCCCACTGCCACCGCTGCTGCCACTGTCCCCAGTTTAGAGCCTAAACAAGTAGAGGCGATCGGGGCAGCTTTAAGGGAATTAGAGCGCCTCCGGCAAGAAGGATTAATTTCTGAGTACGAATTTGAAGAAAAACGGCGACAATTACTATAATGACACCGCAAAACTGGTTAGGGCGCACTTTTAACCCTTTAAAAGCCAAAATTAGCAATGATCCCTATTATCGCTTTCGTTCCCTCGATGAGATCGCTATGGCGGCACAATTGGGCATTAAAATTAATGTCAGTCAAGCGGGTGTGGATGATTGGCTGCGATTGCCGGGGATATCCATCCATCAAGCGCGGATGTTGGTGGAATTGCAGGGTATGGGGGTAGAATTGCTTTGTCTTGAAGATCTAGCGGCTGCTTTGAGTGTTCCTGTGGCTAGATTGAAAGCTTGGGAACCGATTCTAGAATTTGCCTATTATAGTCCGGAAAGTCACCTCGCACCCCCTAAAATCAATCCTAACACCGCCTCGATCGAGCAGTTAAAAACCCTACCCCTCGTCAGTGATAATTTGGCAGCTGCCATTATTAAAAACAGAGAAGAACAGGGATTATTTAAGAATATTGTGGATTTTAAAGGGCGTTTGTCCTTAGAAGCTCAGGAAATCTCCCAATTAATGCACTTTTTCCAGTTTTAATCCCAAATTTTAACGAAGGCAGCAGGAAGGTTTTAGGTGTTGGGGGTTGGGGTTTTGGGGTTTTGGGGTTTTGGGGTTTTGGGGTTTTAGTTCAATTTCCCCACTTCCCCACTTCCCCACTTCCCCATCACCCCACAAGGAACTTTTTCAGCAAATCTAAATGTCTTCAGATTCCGACCCATCACTAGGGGGAACTAGGGCCACCGCAGCGATCGCATCGTCCTCATCGAGTTTTTGTACCCGGATGCCTCCGGCCGATCGCGATTGGGGAGTAATAGCATCGACGGATTGACGGATAATAATACCCCGTTCGGTGATAATCATAAATTCCTCGTTGGGGTTAACAACGTGCAGAGCCGCTAATTTATCGTTCTTTTTGCGGAATTTAATCACTCTGACTCCTAATCCCGCCCGATTTTGCAGACGGAGGAGGGTAACGGGAACCCGTTTTCCTAGTCCTGCCATGGTAATCGCTAACACCCAGGGGCCATTATTAGCCACTTCGGGGTTAATTTCTTCGCTTTCGTCCTCGGTTTCTTCTTGGTTAGATTCAGCGATTTGGGCGACAATTTGACTAGGCAGGATGTCCATACTAATTAATTCGTCACCTGAGCGCAATTTCATCGATTTTACGCCCTTAGTTGCCCTTCCCAAGGAGCGCAATTGTTGACTATCGGCCTTAAAATGAATTGCCATCCCCTGACGAGAACCGATAATGACGCTGTCTTCCTCTTTGGCCAAGCGAACCCAACGCAGTTGATCACCGTCTTCGAGAGAAATGGCGATTAAACCGTTCGATCGAATATTACTAAAGGCAGCGAGGGCGGTTTTCTTGATAAATCCCTTTTGTGTGAGCATAATCAGGTAATTATCCTCGCTGAACTCGCTGACTGCCACCACCGAGGTAATTTTCTCCCCTTTGGGAATCTCTAACAGTTGCACGATGGGAACGCCGCGAGCGGTACGGGAACCGGTGGGGATATGATAGGCGTTGAGACTATAGACAACCCCGCGATCGGTGAAAAAGAGGACGCTATCGTGATCGCGGCAGGTGATAAAGTGATCGATGCCGTCGTCTTCTTTCATTTTCGCGCCAGCTTTGCCCCTTGTTGCCCGATTTTGGGACTCAAAGGTATTAACGGGCATTCTTTTGATGTAACCCTGTTCGGTGACGAGAATTAAGGCCTGTTCGTTGGCAATCAGGTCAGTTTCGGCGATTTCTCCTTCCCTTTGTTCAATATGACTGCGACGCGGGGTAGCGTGAATGGTTTTGATCTGTTGCAGTTCTTCCTCAATAATGGTGTCGATACGTTCTTTTCTGGCTAAAATATCCTGAAGATCGCTGATTTTTGCCAGTAATTCCCCGTGTTCTTGCTGAATTTTCTCCGATTCTAGGGCGGTTAACCGTCGCAGCTGCATTTGTAGGATTGCGTCTGCTTGCACCTCTGAGAGACCAAAATTCTGCACTAATCCCTCTTTTGCGGTAGCTGTATCGGCAGCACTGCGAATCAGGGCAATGATTGCATCGAGACTAGCGAGGGCAATTAGTAAACCCTGAAGGATATGATCCCTTTCCTCGGCCTTGCGGAGTTCATAACGGGTACGACGGGTGATCACTTCTACCCGAAAATCGAGGAAAACGCGGAGAAACTCCCTTAAAGTCAGTAATCTCGGTTCGTTATCGACTAATGCCAACATATTCGCCCCAAAATTCGACTGGAGGGGCGTTTGTTTATAAAGATTGTTGAGGACGACGCGAGGATAGGCATCTCGTTTCAGTTCGATCACCACCCGGATGCCGTCGCGATCGCTTTCGTCCCGCACATCGGAAATACCGTCTATTTTGCGATCATTGACCAAATCGGCGATTTTTTCGATTAATGCCGCTTTATTGGTCTGATAGGGCAGTTCGGTGATAATAATAGCATCTCGATCGGGTCTTCCCCTTTGTTCGATGGTTTCAAAGGTGGCGACTCCCCGCAGGGTAATGGAACCGCGGCCAGTGGTGTAAGCTTCCTGAATGCCGTCTCTACCAAGGATATGCCCTCCGGTGGGAAAGTCCGGCCCCGGGATATAACGCTGTAATTCCGTATCGGTGAGATCGGGGTTATGGATGAGGGCAACGGTTCCATCGATAATCTCGGCCAGGTTGTGGGGGGGGATATTGGTGGCCATACCGACGGCGATGCCCGATGAGCCATTAATTAGCAGTTGCGGGACTCTAGAGGGCAAAACCACGGGTTCCTGTTGGGAACCATCGAAGTTATCGGCGAAATCGACGGTTTCTGACTCGATATCCTGTAGTAGGGCGTTGGTGGCCAGGGTGTGCAGACGACACTCGGTATAACGCATGGCTGCCGGGGGATCGTTATCGATCGATCCGAAGTTACCATGACCGTTAATCAGGGGATCGCGCATGGAGAAATCCTGGGCCATGCGGACGAGAGCATCGTAAACGGCAGTATCCCCGTGGGGATGGTATTTTCCTAATACTTCCCCGACGACTCTAGCGCATTTCCGGAAGGGGCGATCGGGGGTTAATCCTAGTTCGTACATCGCATAAAGAATGCGCCGGTGTACGGGTTTCAGTCCGTCTCTAGCGTCGGGCAAGGCGCGCCCAACGATGACGCTCATGGCGTATTCTAGATAGGAACGGGACATTTCATTGCTTAAGTCTGTGGGGACGATATGATCCTGGGCGGCGGTCATAGGGGGGTTAACTCCAATAACAAGGCAAAAAAGCGTTTTTGTGAGTAAATTCGCTAAAAATCGGGCTTTTACCCTTTTGATGTGCAAAATATGCCCATTTGTACGACTATTTTACCATAAAATCTGCCTTTTTTGTCGGTTTTGAGGCGGAGCTCAAACTTTTGCCGAAAGTATCTTCCCTCATTCTGGCCCGATCTTGACACTTTGTGGACTATCTGTCACAATACTAGAATGTAGGCCATTTGTTCTTAAAGTAATGGATTTGCAATTGTCATTATTTCCAGATAATCAACCAAGTCAGGCGGTAAGCAAACAGAAAAAAGCCAAGTTAGGTCGTTATGAAAGAATTCAGCGCGAACTGGCAACGGTAAAGCGTGATCCCTATCAAGTCCTGGTCGATGTTAACGTTCCGCTTAAGCCTCTAAATACTTATAATTTTATCGATCTATTCTCTGGTGCGGGCGGTATCACCCAAGGTTTATTGCAAGCAGGTTTTAACCCTGTAGCCAGTGCAGAAATTAGCCCGATCGCCTCAGCAACCCATCAAAAGAATTTTCCCAATTGTCATCATTTTTGTGGTGATATACATGATTTTAATACTCAAGAATGGTTGGCAAAAATTGGCAATCCATTCATTCATATTGTGGTGGGCGGACCACCATGTCAAGGATTTTCCGTTGCTGGAAAACGAGATGCTAATGATCCACGAAATCATCTCTTTCAAGAATTTATTCGCCTTGTTTCTGAAATACAGCCTTGGTACGTTGTCATGGAGAATGTACCCGGTATTCTAACAATAAAAAAAGGGGGAATTAAACAAGAGATTTTTGAAGATTTTCAAAGTATTGGCTATAGAAATATTTCCATAGCAATTCTTGAGTCTGCCGCCTATGGCGTTCCACAAATCAGACCAAGAGCTATTTTTATAGCTAATAGATTTGGGCTGCCAAATCCTTATCCAAGTCCTCAATTAGTACCGGAGAAATACCAACCGATTGAAGCCGCTATCTGCGATTTACCTGCTTATGAACCTATTCCCAGTATCAATCACGAATGGACTCGTCACTCCCCCGAATATATGGCCAGAATAGCTCAAGTTCCTCCCGGTGGTTCCTTATATGAAACTTATGTTGATGCCTTCAAACGACAGTATCGGGGTAAGCCAAGTATGACAATTAAAGAAAATCATGGCGGTACTCATATCCATCCCTATTTAAATCGGGTTATTTCAGCCAGAGAAATGGCTAGATTACAAACTTTTCCTGATTCCTTTATTTTTGAAGGAACAATGAAAAAAGCGATGTGGCAAATTGGAAACGCCGTACCTCCACGTTTGGCAGAGTGTATTGGCTATGCTCTTATTCCCTACTTAAATCTAATAGCTACAGGTAATAAAAATATTGGAGAGGTGGCAAGATAAATCACCGCTCTTCAGTCAATTTGATATTAAGAGAATTACGCCATGTTTCAAAATCATACCAACCGCAACCTACACAGCCATGTTCTGCTTCTGCTCCAGATTGAGGAATATTTTCCGGCCAGTTCTCTCCACCGGAATACCAAAATCTGATATCCATTGGTGTTCCTCGCTTACCAGTTTTAATACATTTTTCACAACTTCTTGACTTCAATAAATTATGATTTCCCGCACTATCTTTTTTGAGAAGTTGAAACTTGTTTCTCATCTCAGCTACACTCATATTAACATCATGACTTGGTTCACTTATCCCCCAACGTTCCATAGGAAAACGATGGTCAATAACCAGTTCATGTGACTGTCTGATTCTGTTTTCAATCACATCTTTATATCGATAAAACTCCAAAATTCTAGCTACTAATTGAGGCGGTATGTTGGCGGAGGCATTCGCCGCTCGCATCTCTCCAGTCCATCGATCCCAAGTTGTTGTTTTCTGACAAATTGGACAGTATTCCCGTTTTGTTTCTATTACTAGCCCCGGGCGACCGCTCCTATTGCCACGCTCTAATCCTTGGATACCACCGCCACCAGCATATTGCTCCGATGCTATTTTTTTCCCTTCACAGGTACGACAATGCCAAGCCATATCTGACAATAACTCGAATACTTTGTACTGTGATGAACCCTTTTTAAACTTTGCTTTTAGAGCTTCTATTAAATCAGAACTCATTCTGGTTTCTCTATTTCTATCTCTAAATTTTCCAGTAATTGGGATACAGTTATGTTTAAGCCCTTCGCCAGAGTGACAAGAGCGGTAAGAGAAGGATTTCTTACTCCTCGCTCTAGTCCAGATATATAGGTACGATCAAGATGGCAACGTAGCCCTAGTTCTTCTTGTGATATGCCTAAAGCTGCTCTATGCTCTCGGATCATTAACCCCAATGTCCTTAAAATTACTGCTTTTGATTTTTCCATAAAATCTATAATCGTTCTCAGTGGACGATAAGTCCACGGACTATATGTCACAGGAATAATTTTCCTCTCCTCCCGTCAACCAAACAGCCTCTTAATCAGACTCAAAAGATCGTCAAGGCAGCTCACAGGGGGACAAAATCGGATTTTTTAGCAGTTTTTCCCTCGATAATTAGGATAGAATAAAAATGCGATCAAGAGTTAATATTATGGCCCGATCGGCAGCTCAAGAATCGATGATGATTGAGCTTAATGATCCCTTAACTCTAGCGAAGGCTATTATCCTCATTTTCCCAGCGCAAAAATTACCCAAAAATGGTTACTCCTCTCCTCTGGCAAAATGCCAATCCCAACCCCAATAATCTGGAGAATTTCCAAATTATTAGCCAATGGTGGCAAGATTTAAATCTTAAGGAAGTCTTCTGGCAACAGCGTTTAATTCCCGCTCCTGGCTCTCTGGAAGATATTAATTGGGAGCGGCAAGGTTTTGATGAAAAATTTAGCATCCAAATGCCTCAAATTCGCGGGATTACCCTCTATTGGCATAAATCTACTTTTGCTGACGAAAGAAGCATGACACCTAAACAATTAATTTTAGATCGGGAACGGGAGCAATTAGACATTTATCCCCAATCCCAACCTAGTTTAGTTATTCGGGTGACGAAACCCCATCTAGTTTATCAAAAGTTTGAGCTAAAAAATCCTCTCCTGGTCGGCAAAAAAGCAGAAAGTGAATATATTTTACTGATCAGGGATAAAGAACAGCAAATAGAAGTTAAAATTAATCTCAGTCCTGAAAATTATCGGCAATTTCTAGAAACCATGACTGAGGATCAATAAATAATGTGGCAGGGAAACCTAGAACTAATTTACACGCAAAAAAATCTCGCAACCCAGATTAATCACGTCTATGCTACCGCCCCTTTAAAAGTACAAAGACCTTTTTATCCCGAAGGAAAAAACCTTTGTCATACGGTGATTTTACACACGGCTGGGGGAATAGTTGGGGGTGATGTTCTTCAACAAAAAATTCATCTTCAAGCCGCTACTAATGCCCTGATTACCACTGCTTCTGCTGGAAAAGTTTACCAGAGTAATGGTCAGATGTCCCAGCAATTAATCGAGATTAAAATTGATGACAATGCCAGTTTAGAATGGCTACCTCAAGAAACGATTATCTTTAATGGTGCAGTATTTCGCCAACATTTACGAGTGGATTTAGGGGAAAATAGCAGTTGGTTAGGATGGGAAATTACCCGTTTTGGTCGCACTGCGCGAGGAGAGAAATTTTTAGCGGGAGAATGGCATTCTAATTGGGAAATTTGGCGATCAGGACAACCTTTATGGCTCGATCGCTCCTGCCTGTTAGGTGGTAAAATGATCGAGGGATTTTCCGGTTTAAATGATAGTGCCATGATCGGTACTTTAGTTTATATCGGTCAACCGGTGGGCAGAAATTTGATTGAGAAAGTGAGAGATTTTTCCCTAGAAGGAGAGATGGGAGTTACTAACACTTTAGGAGATGGTCTTTTGTGTCGTTATCGGGGTAATTCTAGCGGTGAAGTGCGACAATGGTTTCAGCAGGTTTGGCAAATTTTAAGGCGAGAAATGAGCGATCAAGAGGCAATTATTCCGCGAGTTTGGTTATCTTGGTAAAGGCGGTCAATTTCACTTTTCTCAAGTCACTTGAATGCCTGTATCGGTGATTGGCGCTATCCAAAATTGTAGATCGGGAGCGACGAGAATTTCCCGGGCCTTTTTAACGATGGTTTCCGCCACTTCCTGAGATGAACAGAGAGTAAAAACCGTCGGGCCAGAGCCTGACATCATCGTTCCCAAGCCGCCTAAATCGTCTAGAACCTGTCTTAACTCGGCTACGAGGGGAAATTCGGGTAAAACCACCTTTTCGAGGTCATTATGGATAAATTTGCCGATAGCGGCCGGTTTTTTCTGGGCGATCGCTTGTACCAAAGCCCCGGAACTCACCTGCTGACGACGGTGATGAAATTCCTCTGGAGAAGACAGATAGGTATCCTGAAATTTTTGCCGATAGCTTTGGTAGGCCCAGGGTGTAGAAACGGATAAATGGTCGTATTTGGCTAAAATCACCCATAATCCAGTCAGAGGAGCGATAGGATCGAGAATTTCTCCCCTTCCCGTACAGATAACCGTTCCTCCTGTCACACAAAAGGAAGTATCGGAGCCCAATCTTGCCGCTAAAGTTTCTAATTCCGGACGGGTTAAACCTAATTCCCAGATTAAATCGATACCGACTAACACCGCAGCCGCGTTGGTGGAACCCCCCGCTAAACCGGCAGCCACGGGAATATATTTCTCGATGCTGATATCAATGCCGCCGTAATTGGCAAAGAGCCGGGGGAATTCCCTCGCCATCAAAGTGGCGGCGCGATGGGCAAGATTACTGCTATCTTGGGGGACGAGGGGATGATGGCAAAAGAGACGGAATTCCTGCAATCCGTTCGGCCGGAGAGTGATGCGATCGCATAATCCCACCGTCTGCATCACCATCACTAACTCGTGGAAACCATCGTGGCGATCGCCAACTATTTCTAGATATAAATTAATTTTAGCGGGGGCTAGAAGGGTATAACTGTGCATTTGTCAAGGAAAAAAATCTAAAATTTTGGCAATTGACCTAATTTTTCCGCCAAGTCAATCCATTGCGATAAACTGAGATCTTCGGCGCGAGCCTGGGGATTAATTTCTAATTGTGTCAGGATTTGGCTTAATCGATCGCTATCCAGACAATTTTTTAGATTATTGCGTAACATTTTGCGCCGGTTGGCAAAACCCCAGCTAATTAAAGTGGACAAAAAGGCAGCATTACTGACATTATTCGGCAAAACACGGGGTAAAAGCCTAATTACCGCCGAATCCACCTGGGGAGGTGGGGAAAAGGCCCGCCGGGGTACATCACAAATCCATTGACAATCGGCAAGGTATTGAATGCGGACGCTGAGAGCGCTGTAAGCTTTGGTGGAGGGGACAGCGACTAATCTTTCGGCGACTTCTTTCTGGACTAAGAGGGTAATACTCTGGTAAGGGGGGGTGAAGGGATGAGCGATCGAACCGAGGAGCTTTTCGAGGATCGGACCGGTGATATTATAGGGAATATTAGCCACTACTTTATTAACTGGCGGCAGTTGCTCGGGTTTAAGGGTAAGAAAGTCGCCTGGTATGAGATGAAAGTTATCTTGTTGGCCAAATTTTTTATTTAAAATTGTCCATAGATCTCGATCGATTTCTACAGCGACCACTAATTGAGCGCCATCGAGAAGACGACGGGTTAAAATGCCTGTACCCGGTCCGATTTCTAATACCCGATCTTCTGATTGTAAATTAGCAGCGCCGATGATGCGATCGAGTATCGATTCATCTTTTAACCAATGTTGTCCAAAACGTTTACGCGGTTGAATTTTCATACCTCTATTTTAAAGTCAGAGGGTTGTCCTCGACAATAACACCCCTGAAAATATGGGCAATGCGATCGATAACCGCATCAATTATGATAGAGCCTAGACAAAGATAGCAAAAAAATTAGAAACAATGTCAGATTTGAACGATGTTTTCGCAATTGTAGCAGGAGCGGTTCCGGGGGCGTTATCTCGTTATCACATTACCGAATGGACAAAAGCAAAATTCGGCTTGCGCTTTCCCTATGGAACCTTTATTATTAATTTAACTGGCTGTCTAGCTATCGGCTTCTTTTTTGCTATTTTACCCAGTTTTCCCTTTTATTCCCACGAACTAGATTTAATGGTTAGAACGGGATTTTTAGGGGCTTATACCACCTTTTCTACCTATAGTTTAGATATCTTGATCCTCTGGCGCAATCAACAAAATTTTCTCAGTCTTTTTTTTGCCGTTGCTAGTATAATTTTAGGATTGATTGCCGTGAGAATCGGGGCAGCTATTGCCCAAGTTTTTCCAGTTGAATTCTCCAATTTATTGACTATTTAACGGCAGGACAGACACCATGTATTTTTTCAGGGGTCGTTATGGTTTATTCGTGGCGATTGGGGCTATTTTTGGGGCTTTGAGTCGTTTTTATATCGCCGAATTAATTCAATATCTCTTCAGTCAAGAATGGGTATTTTTAGCTACATTTTTTGTCAATGTTTCTGGCTGTTTAATTATTGCCTATATCTTTACTATGGTTAAGGAAAATATTCGCATAATTGCCCCAGAATTAGGATTGATGATTGCCACGGGTTTTTGTGGTTCCTATACAACTTTTTCCACCTATAGTTTGGAGGTAAACAAGTTTTTAGAGCAGGGAAACGTGACTTTCGGTTTAATTTACTGGTTGGGCAGTGTTTTTGGGGGGATGATTGCGCTTAAAATTGGAGTTACTTTAGCAAGAACAGGTTTTCCTAGATGAATTATTAAGGGGGCAAAAATAGATAAGCATCTCTCAAACTTTACCCTGTCTTCACTTGCCATTATTAAGGGAAAATTAATTATCTTAACCTGATTATTACTAAACCTTAATCTTAGTCAAGATTTAAGCTTTTCTTGATAAAATTTGAGGACAGATTGTTTTAGACTAAGAGCAGTCAATCTTCAGTAAAAATACCCCTATGAATCCATCTCCAGAGTCAACTTTTGTTTGTCCGATTATCATCGAAGACGACAGAACAGGATTAGACACAGAAACTATCCGACGGGCTTTAAGGGATAATTTACTCTATATTCAAGGTAAATTGCCAGAATTAGCCAGCAAAAACGATCTTTACCTGGCCCTAGCCTATACAGTCCGCGATCGTTTATTACAGCGTTGGTTAACCACCCAACAAACCTATCTAAAAAAAGATGTCAGAACCGTTTGTTATCTCTCGGCCGAATTTTTAGTCGGTCCCCATTTGGCTAATAATTTAATTAATCTCGGTATCTACGAACAGGTGGAGAAAGCTGTCAGCGAATCGGGATTAAAACTAGAAGAATTAATTGCCCAAGAAGAAGAACCGGGGTTAGGAAATGGTGGTTTAGGTCGTTTAGCGGCCTGTTATTTAGATTCCCTTTCTACCCTAGAAATTCCCGCTATTGGTTACGGTATTCGCTACGAATTTGGTATCTTTGATCAAAGAATTCACGACGGTTGGCAGGTGGAAATAACCGATAAGTGGTTACAGTATGGAAATCCCTGGGAAATTGCCCGACCGGAAGCGGGAGTAGAGGTAAAATTTGGCGGTTATACCGAATCCTATACCGACGAAAATGGTAATTATCGCAGTCGTTGGATTGCCGATTATGTAGTCAAAGGAATTCCCTACGATACCCCAATTCTCGGCTATCGAGTTAACACCGCTAATACCATGCGTCTCTGGAAATCAGAAGCTTGTGAATCTTTTGATTTTGGTCGCTTTAATCGCGGCGATTATTATGGTGCGGTGGATAATAAAGTTCACTCGGAAAATATCAGTAAAGTTCTCTATCCTAACGATGAACCAATTCAAGGCAAAGAACTGCGTTTAGAACAGCAATATTTCTTTGTTTCCTGTTCCCTACAGGATATGATTCGTATTCACTTATATGAGAACCCCAGTCTCGATAATTTTCATCAAAAATGGTCGGTACAATTGAATGATACTCACCCTTCCGTCGGTGTGGCCGAGTTAATGCGCTTGTTAATTGATGTGCATCATTTCGATTGGGATAAAGCTTGGTTTATTACTCAAAATACCTTCGCCTATACCAATCATACTCTTTTGCCAGAAGCTTTAGAAAAATGGCCTTTGAGTATTTTTGGTCGTCTTTTACCCCGATTAATGGAAATTATCTACGAAATTAACTATCGTTTCTTGGATAAAATTCGCATTATTTATCCCCATGATGACGGCAAAATGTCCCGTTTATCTATAATCGATGAAAGCGGCGAAAAATACGTCCGTATGGCTCACCTTGCCTGTGTGGGTTCCCAGGCAATTAATGGGGTGGCAGCCCTCCATACAGAATTACTGAAAAAAGATGTTCTGCGCGATTTCTATGAACTCTTTCCCGAAAAATTTAGCAACAAAACCAATGGAGTTACTCCCCGGCGCTGGATAGTTTCTAGTAATCCCCGCTTGACTTTTGCGATTACAGAAAAAATCGGCGAAAATTGGATTAATCATCTGGAGGATTTACGCAGTTTAGAAAACTATGTCGATGATGGGGTATTTCGGGACTATTGGCGACAGATTAAATACGATATTAAGGCAGATTTAGCCAACTATATCGATAAAAAAGTCGGCATTAAAGTTGATCCTAGTACCCTCTTTGATGTGCAGGTAAAACGCATTCACGAATATAAACGGCAACATCTCAACGTTTTACATATCGTCACTCTCTATCATCGCCTCAAAAATAATCCCAATCTAGATATTACACCCCGTACTTTTATTTTTGGTGGTAAGGCAGCCCCGGGTTATTTTATGGCGAAATTAATCATTAAATTGATTAATTCTGTGGCAGAAGTGATCGACAATGATCCGACGATTGGAGGACGTTTAAAAGTGGTTTTTCTGCCCGATTATAATGTCACCTTCGGTCAACGGGTTTATCCGGCTGCCGACTTGTCTGAACAAATTTCCACGGCCGGGAAAGAAGCTTCGGGAACTGGTAATATGAAATTCTCCATGAATGGGGCCTTAACTATCGGCACTCTCGATGGGGCAAATATCGAAATTCGTGAAGAGGTGGGGGCAGAAAATTTCTTTCTTTTTGGCTTGACAACCGAGGAGGTTTATGCTAAGAAAGCCCAGGGTTATAATCCCCAAGAATACTATTACCATAACGAAGAATTGCGGGCAGTATTAGACCTCATTGGTTCGGGATTTTTTAGCCGGGGTGATAGTAGTTTATTCCGTCCGCTTGTGGATAATCTTATCTACGATGATCCCTATATGTTACTGGCTGATTATCAGTCCTATATCGACTGTCAGGAGGGTGTCGGTCGCGCCTATCAAGATCAAGAACATTGGAGTCGTTTAGCGATTCTTAATGTAGCCCGCATGGGGAAATTCTCTAGCGATCGATCGATTCGGGAATACTGCGAGGAAATCTGGCGGGTACAACCGGTAAAGATTGAATTACCCGATTATATTCAAGCTAATGCCGGTTTATCGGTAAATTAGAACCAATCTAGGCAGTAGGATCGTGTTTATTCATCCTACTGCCCACAGGATAACCAGCCTTGAACGACTCTAATCTAGATTTCTACGGGATTGACGGGGCTCGAACCCGCAACTTCCGCCGTGACAGGGCGGTGCTCTAACCAATTGAACTACAATCCCATTTTTGCGACAATTCTGATTGTAACTTCATCATTAGGGTTATGTCAAGCACCTCTGGGAAAATTTTTTTGAGGGAGAGGGAAGTGGGGAAACAATTCATAACTGGGTTTTTCAAGTTGGATTGGTATCAATACTGAATTAAAGCCAAAAAATCCCCAATTAGGGACCGGACCCTCTTTACCAAAATTTTGGGTTAAAGCCCCGTCCTTTTAGGACGGCTTTATGTTAAAATGAAATTGGTTTGAATCCCCTGAGTGGGCGGTAGTGAATGGCTCGATTGAGTTGAACCCTTGAACTCGAAAGTCTGCATAAGAGACAAAAAGGGAGGGTAGCGAAAACCTCGTCAAACATAGCGCAGGGGTTCCGATAAACAA
>NZ_JADBTZ010000214.1:0-15173 GCF_020245885.1 Microcystis sp. M165S2
ACATCATTAGAAAAGTAATTCCTGATGTCATTGACCAGGGAATAAAGGGTTTGCCGTTTAATCCTGTAGTGCTTGACCCACTACGAATGACTAAGCTTTCAGACTTTTAAGTAAGTTTGAGTAAGTTTAGTTGAGCGGTAGTAAAAGATACAAATTACTCACCCTTCCAGACCAAAAATTATGACGAATACCAGTAACCCGCTGCTTGTCGGTCAAGGATTACCGGCTTTTGACCAAATCCAACCCGGCCTGATTGTCCCTGGGATGACGCAACTTTTGCAGGAACTGGCCAGAGAATTAACCGATCTAGAAGCGCAGATTATCCCCACCTGGGAAAAATTAGTCGAACCCCTCACCCGGATCGAAGAACGTTTAAGCTGGAGTTGGGGGGTTATCGGTCATCTGATGGGGGTAAAAAATAGCCCAGAATTGCGTCAAGCTTACGAAACCGTACAACCGCAGGTAGTCGAGTTTATTAGCCGTTTAAGCCAAAGTAAACCCATTTATGAGGCATTTTTGTCCCTGCGTCAAGGGGAAAGCTGGGGGCAATTAGACGAGGCACAACAGCGCATTGTCGAAGCTTCCCTGCGGGATGCCCAATTAGCCGGGGTGGGATTAGCAGGAGAGAAAAAAGACAGATTTAACGCGATTCAACTGGAATTAGCGGAAATAACCACGAAATTTTCTAATAACCTCCTCGATGCCACCAAAGCTTTTAAACTGAAACTAACAACCCCAGAAGATATCGCCGGTTTACCCCCTAGTCTCCTTAGTTTAGCGGCCCAAACCGCCCGCGCCCAAGGGGAAACTAACGCCAGCAACGAAACTGGCCCCTGGGTGATTAGCCTCGATTTTCCCAGTTATTTCCCCTTTATGAAGTACAGCGATAATCGGGAATTGCGAGAAAAACTCTATAAAGCCTACGTTAGTCGGGCTGATCTGGGAGAATTGGATAATAATCCCTTAATCGATCGCATTTTGCAACTTCGTCAGGAACAAGCTCATCTTCTAGGTTATAGTACCTACGCCGAGGTCAGTCTTGCCCGGAAAATGGCCAATTCTGTGGATGAAATCGAGAAATTGCTTGACAATTTGCGCCAAGTAAGCTATGAAGCGGCAAAAGAGGATTTAGAGGCCTTAAAAACTTTTGCGGAAACCGACGATCTCAAGCATTGGGATATAGCCTATTGGTCAGAAAAACAGCGTCAGGCCAAGTTTAACTTTAGTGCCGAGGAATTACGCCCCTATTTCCCCCTACCACGGGTTTTAGAAGGCATATTTAGCCTCGCTAAACGGATTTTTGGGGTAGAAATTATCGCCGCTGACGGTAAAGCACCTATCTGGCATCCCGATGTGCGTTATTTCCAGATTAACGACGAAAAGGGCGAAAAAATCGCCTATTTCTACCTCGATGCCTACAGTCGTCCCGCCGAAAAACGCGGCGGCGCTTGGATGGATGTCTGTATCGGTCGCGCCAAAACCAGTGCCGAGGTGCGTTTACCTGTGGCTTATTTAATCTGCAATCAAACGCCTCCAGTAGATGGAAACCCCAGTTTAATGACCTTTGAGGAGGTAACTACCCTCTTTCACGAATTTGGCCACGGTTTACAGCATATGTTAACCACTGTGGATTATTCCGGCGCGGCGGGCATTAATAACGTTGAGTGGGACGCAGTGGAATTGCCCAGTCAATTTATGGAAAATTGGTGTTATGATCGCCCTACTTTAATGAGTATGGCCAAACACTACGAAACCGGCGAAACTCTCCCCGAACATTACTACCAAAAACTGCTCCTAACTAAGAGTTATATGAGTGGTTCGGCCATGTTGCGTCAGTTACATTTGTCTCTAGTAGATTTGGAATTACACCATCGTTATCAACCGAATGGCAGCGAAACTCCTAAACAAGTCAGACAGCGTTTAGCAGCGACGACGACGATAATTCCTCCTCTACCGGAAGATGCTTTCTTATGTTCTTTTGGACATATTTTCGCCGGCGGTTATGCGGCGGGTTACTATAGTTATAAATGGGCAGAAGTCCTCAGCGCCGATGCTTTTGCCGCTTTCGAGGAAGTGGGATTAGATAACGAAGAAGCAGTGAAAGCGATCGGTCGCCGTTTTCGCGATACTGTCTTAGCTATGGGGGGAAGTTCCCATCCTATGAATGTTTTTAAAGCTTTCCGCGGTCGCGAACCTAGTACCGAACCTCTCCTCCGTCATAGCGGATTATAAAAGTAGCCAAAAACTTTTCTTTGTGGTGCGTTACGGCGATATTTAGCTCTTGATTTTTTCCCTAAAAACAAGGGATTGCCTGACGCACTCTACTTGACTATATTGTGATAACATATCGGAAAAAAAAGTTAACTAACAGGAGTAAACTTTAATGAGTATCGCATTTTTTCAAGATCTGATCGAATCGGTAGAGAGTCTATCCATTGAAGACCAAGATTATTTGTTTGAGCTAATTCGTAAAAGACGCATTGAGAAACGCCGCGATGAGATGACTAAAAATGGCGAAGAAACCTTAAAATCTTTAGCAATGGGAACAGCAAAAAAAGGCAGTGCTGAAGAGATAATGGCTTATTTGTTAGAGGATGAAGAAAAATGAAATTAGTTGCTGACAAAAGCTTTAAAAGAGCTTTTCAACGCTTAATCAGCAAAAATACTCAACTACAAAGCAAGGTATCAGAGGTTCTATATTTGTTAGAAGATAATCCCTTCACCCCCTCTTTAAAATCCCATAAGCTTACAGGTAGATTAGAAGGTTATTGGTCATGTTCTGTTAGTTACGATTGCCGTATTATTTTTACTTTTCGTCAAGATACTGATTCAGGAGAAACTTTAATTGTTATAGTTGATATTGGAAAACACGATCAAGTTTACTGATTTATCTCTTTAATTTGTTCTTGCTTATCAATTGTACAACCACAGTGGGATGCCGAAGGCACTGCCTAGCAGATCGCCTACTTTTCTAGCGTGCGTTCCTTGAAATTTTTGGGTCTGAAACCCCTTAACTACCATATATTTTTATGAAGAATTATCTGTCCCTTGTAACATTAACTCTTAATTCTTAACAAATTACCATAGATTCTCAACAGAAAAACTGATTATAATAAAGGAAAATGAACAGAACTGCTCGATCGATAGATAACTGATTAATTAAAGTTTTATTACTTTTGATGTCCAGGGATTAAGAGAAGTAAATTTATTCTCGATCGCTCCCTGAAAGTGAGAAGAAATAGTTTTAATAAACAAAGAGTTTTCAACTTGGCAAAAATCCTCTGGGGGTAATACACATGGAAGTTCTAACCGAGACAATTAACCCAACTTCGATCGAACGGGAACCGATCCATCTCTATAACCGAATTCAACCGCACGGAGTGCTTTTAGTTCTCAGCGAACCGGAGCTAAAAGTCAGCCAAACTAGCAGTAATAGCCGCAGTTTATTGGGCATTTCTCCGGGGGAAATTATCGGTAAAACCCTAGAGGAAATCTTCGATCCCTTTCAGATCGATCCTCTAAAATCAGCCATAGAAAATAACGATTTTGATGCTATCAATCCCTCCAAAATTTGGGCGCGGGTTAAAGGGGATGATTTTGCCGTCTTTGATGCTATTTTCCACCGTAACGCCGAACAAATGCTGATTTTAGAGTTAGAACCAGCTATTTCCTATGAAAACATTCCTTTCCTGAGATTCTATCACCTAGCCAAAACTTCGATCGATAAACTTGAAGCCACCCGTAGCCTGAAAGATTTCTGTAATATCATCGTTAAAGAAGTGCGAAAAATGACAGGATTCGATCGAGTTATGTTATACAAATTCGACGAAGAAGATAACGGTGATGTGATAGCAGAAGACAAAATAGAGCAACTAGAACCCTATCTCGGTTTACGTTATCCCGCTTCCGATATCCCTCTCCCGGCACGAAATTTATTAACTGCTAATTGGATTCGACAGATTCCCGATGCCACCTCTGAACCCGTCGATCTAGTGCCTATTCTTCATCCCGAAACTCAACAACCTTTAAATTTAACCCTGTCCAGTCTTAGAAGTGCTTCTCCCTGTCATTTAGAATACCTGCATAACATGGGAGTGGGAGCATCTCTAACCATTTCTCTGATTGAAAATAAACGTCTCTGGGGTATTATTGCCTGTCATCACCGCACCCCCAAATATGTACCCTACGAACTCCGTAAAGCTTGTGAATTTTTGGGACGAGTAATCTTTTCGGAAATATCGGCACGGGAAGAAACCGAGGATTATGACTATCGAGTAAAATTAAACTTTGTGCAGTTGCAATTAATCGATTATATGGCTAAAGCTAATAACTTTATTGATGGATTAATTGCCCATAAACCTAATCTACTCGATCTAACTAAAGCTACAGGAGCCGCTATTTGTTTAGGCGGCAATTATACCTTAATTGGAGTAACCCCGAGCGAAGAAGAACTAAATTATCTGATTACTTGGCTAGAAAAAAACGTCCATGAAGATGTTTACTATACCAATTCCTTACCGCGAATTTATGCCGATGCGGGTAAGTTTAAAGACATTGCCAGTGGTTTACTAGCAATTCCCATTTCTAAACGTAATTATCTCCTCTGGTTTCGTCCGGAAGTAATTCAAACCGTGAACTGGGGTGGTGATCCGGGTAAAGCGATCGAAACGACTGCCATAGATGGTGATATTCGTCTCTGTCCGCGTAAATCTTTCTCCCTCTGGAAAGAAACCGTTCGCCTCAAATCTTTACCCTGGAAAGCAGTAGAAATTAACGCGGCACTAGAATTACGAAAAGCGATCGTCAATATCATCTTAAAACAAGCCGATGAATTGGCCCGTTTAGCGCGGGATTTGGAACTATCAAACGCCGAATTAAAAAAATTCGCCTACGTCGCTTCCCACGATTTACAGGAACCCCTCAATCAAGTCGCCAACTATGTGCAGTTGCTAGAAATGCGCTACACCGAAGAACTGGACGAAGATGCTAAAGAATTTATTACTTTTGCCGTCGAAGGTGTCAGTTTGATGCAAACATTAATAGATGATGTGCTGGCTTACTCGAAAGTGGATATGCAGGCGGTAGAGTTTAATACCATCGATGCTAATCTGGCACTGGAAAAAGCTCTCGCTAACCTGAAAGGGAGAATTCAAGAAAGTCAAGCTATGATCACCGTTGATCCTTTGCCAATTATCATGGCAGATAAAACCCAGTTAATGCAATTGTTCCAAAATCTCATCGGTAATGCGATTAAATTCCGAGGAAAAGCAACTCCCACTATTCATATTGCTGCCCAACGTCAAGAAGAGGAATGGCTGTTCTCTGTCACCGATAATGGAATTGGTATCGATCCCCGATTTTCCGAACGCATTTTCGTGATTTTCCAACGACTGCACACCCGCGACGAGTACCCCGGCACAGGTATGGGTTTAGCGATTTGTAAGAAAATTATCGAGTGTCATCGCGGACGAATTTGGGTAGAATCCCAATTAGGCAAAGGAGCGGTTTTCTGTTTTACAATTCCCCTAGGAGGTGACGAGCGTGAGCGCTGGCGAGGACGTGCCACACAAAATTATCTTATTAGTGGAGGACAGCAAGGCTGATATTCGCCTCATTCAAGAGGCATTAAAAACTAGCACCGTCCCGCACGAATTAGTTATCGTTAGGGATGGTGTCAGCGCTATGGATTATCTGCGTCGAGAAGGGGAGTATCTCGATTCTCCCCGTCCTAATCTTATTCTTCTCGATCTGAATTTACCAAGAAAAGACGGACGGGAGGTATTAGCGGAAATAAAAAACGATCCCAGTTTAAAAAGAATTCCTGTGGTGGTTTTAACCACTTCTCGCAACGAGGAGGATATTTTTTATAGCTATGAACTGCACGTTAATTGTTATATAACCAAGTCACGCAATCTCAAAGATTTGTTCAAAATTGTCAAAAATATCGAGGCTTTTTGGTTAGAAACCGCTACTTTACCCGGGGAGTGAATCATTATCAGTTATCAGTTATCAGTTATCAGTTATCAGGTTTGAGTTATCAGTTATCAGTTATCAGTTATCAGTTATCAGTTATCAGTTATCAGTTATCAGTTATCAGTTATCAGTTATCAGTTATCAGTTATCAGTTAGTAGTATCAAGTGGCAAGTTCGGAGCTTTCTTTTCACTGTTTACTGTTTACTGTTTACTGTTTACTGTTTATTGTTTACTGTTTACTGTTTACTGTTTACTGATTACTGATTACTGTTTACTGATTACTGGTTACTGATTACTGATTACTGATTACTGTTTACTGATCACTGAAAAATCTTCCCACTCCCTAACTTCCCAAATCTCTTTAACTCTTGATTAAAAAATGGGACTCTCGCAGGATATAAAAGTTCTTTTAATCGAGGATAATTTAGCCGAAGCTCGATTATTAAAGGAAATTCTTAAGGGTAATGAAAAAAAAGAATTTCATCTGGTTAATGTCTCAAGATTATCCGAGGCGATTTCTCTGTTACAACAAACAAATTTTGATGTAATTTTATTAGATTTAACTTTACCAGATAGTCAGGGTTTGGAATCCTTAGCTCCCCTTTTAATTACGGCTCCGAAATTGCCGATCGTGGTTTTAACTAATACTAATGATGATAATTTAGCTTTGGCAGCACTGCGTCAGGGAGCGCAGGATTATTTAATTAAAAGAGAAGTAAGTTTAGAAATTTTAACTCGATCGCTATGTTATGCGATCGAGCGAAAACAGATGGAGGAAGCTTTACGAGAATCGAACGAAGCTTTAAAAATGAGCGTGATTGAACGTACTAATCAACTGGAAAAAGCTCAGGAATTAAATCAGTTAAGAACCGAATTTGTTTCCATGTTATCCCACGATTTTCGCAATCCTTTAAATAAAATTTTACTCTCGGCTGGATTATTAGAAGAAAGTCGCGATCGGTTGACAAAAGATCAGCAAGTTAGCTATTTTCGCATGATTCGATCGGCCATTAAAGACATGGATCAATTGCTCACAGAAGTGTTATTAATTGGCCGGGCCGATTCCGGGAGATTATACTGTCAATTTGATCTGGTGGATTTACTGGATTATTGTCAGAAATTAGTAGAATCTTTTACTGTTAAGCCGGAGCCGCAATTAGCAATTATTTTCCAAGTTGAAGGCAGCTTAGAAAGAGGACTTTGGGATATAAATTTAATTAAACATATCTTGACAAATTTACTGGGAAATGCTCTCAAATATTCACCCCAAGGCAACCCCGTAGAATTTAAGATTATTGTTGAATCCGAGCAGGTAGTCTTTAAAATTGTCGATCGAGGGATTGGTATTCCCAGCAAAGATAAAGAAAATTTATTTAAACCTTTTTATCGCGGTAGCAATGTCGATAATATTCAAGGAACGGGATTAGGATTAGCCATTGTCGGACGCTGTGTGGAAGCGCACAAAGGACAAATTTACCTGGAAAGTGAGGAAGGAAAAGGCACAAAGATCACGGTGATTTTACCGATTATTACCGACATTGAACACCTAAATTGAGATGAACAATAGGGTGGGACCACAATTTTTTTCTGCTGCCCTCGCTGCCTATCTACCTATTTCTTGGATCAAGGGAACGAACGACAAAAATACCGATGGCTTTGTCCACTTTAGTGATATATTTTTCTAGGTCTTTAGCAATGGTAACTTGACCCGCAGGAGAGGCATGAATTAAGCCAATTTTGCCGTCAGGAAAGCGATAAACTAGACCGATATGGGTGGTATCTAAACCAGCGATATTAGTCACGACACTGATAATATCGCCAGCTTGCAGTTGTGGATAAATATCTTTAATCTTAGCGGTGGGAATATAGGTTAAGGATAAGCTTTCTAATTGCTTTTCTACCTGTTGAATACAATCGTAATTACTTTGAGTTTTTAACTGGGGATATAGAGGGCGATTTTTGCTGATAAAGTTGAGCTTTTTGTCAAGAGTAATTCCACCTAATTTTTGAGTAATATTTTCTAGATTACCTCGTTTTTGGTTGTCATTAATCCAATCGGAAAAGTAATGCAGACGACTACAATAACCGTCGAGAATACCGTGGCGATAACGTTGATTTAAGACCTGCTGACTAAAAGCAGAATACTGATAATTTTTTAAAGCAAAATTGTGACTCAAAGCGAGAACTGTTTCCACAAAGAGGACACAATCAAACTCTTTTAAAGAGATAAATAATTTTTCTGTTGCCGAGCGATCGAGTAATCCTGCTTGATATTTTGCTCCTAAAAATTGAGTGGCGATATTCTGGATTATATCAGCCATGGCTAGGCGATCAAGTTGTTGATTTTGAGCGTACTGTACCAGTTTTTGATAATTAGGATCGCTTACTTCTTGAGCAAGAATAGTTTCCGATCGAGCTATGCTCAAGGGAATTAAAACAGGATTCATTAATAAATAAGGTAAAGTTATCCAATTTAAAAACATTGTCGATCGGTTACTGAAAATAATAGAGTTTATCATCGACTTAATAGTCACGGATTCTAGTTTGGCTACAAGAAAACCAAGACTGGAATCCTGAAAGCATTCCCTTACCCTAGTAAAAGTTTCACTAAAACTAATCATCGAAATCTTAAATAGGGTCTGCTGAAAAAGTTTTTCGGTGGGGGTAGGGTGTGGGGTGTGGGGTGTGGGGTGTGGGGTGTAGGGTTTTACCGATTTTCAGGTGGTCAACTACCTAATTTTCAGGGAAAAAGTACCTGAATTTTCCCCCTGATCACTCCCATCTCTGGTACTTTTTGATTGACAAAAAGTCTAAAAGTCTTACCCAACAAGGTTTTTAGCTTTATTCAGCAAACCCTATCTAAATTACTCCTTAAGACTGCACCGGAGTGCCAGAGTTGCCAGTTCGAGCATTTGTACTAAAATTTCCCCTACTCAGTTTAAATCCAGTGCAGCTTACCTGCTACTGACTTGAAAGTGGGTGTAGGGTGTAGGTTGTGGGGTGTAGGGAAGGAAACCTCTTTCATCTGTGGGGGTGAAAATTTTTTCATCGGGACTGACTCCTAACCCTAACAACAATTTTTGATTTTTACCAGCGGTCTAGCATAAGAACAAAAAGCTGATCTTGATTGAGTTATAGCACTTGCAGATGTCTCATCATCATGTGTTAACAGCGAAATCTCGTCTGAGTTGCTATCAAATACCACTTTTAATTAAAAAAGTCAATAGATTAAATATTAATTTTTGTAAATAAAAGCCTGAGCAGTTACTCAGAAAGCTCTTTACCATCTGTTACAAAATCTGGCAAGATATTTATCGAATTGTGTCAAAACCCAGAGTAAATGCTCATTGGGGTGACATTTTCTGATACAAGACAGAAACATATATATCTAAATACCTTAAACAAAGGGCGATCGTCATCTGATGACGAAAATCACTTCATACCAGACTCAGCAATCCTAAGGAGAACCATCATATATGTTCACTCACGTCAAGTCCACCATTCGTCACATAGTTCCCGACGCGTTGAATGGTCGCTCGCTGGTCAAGGTGGTCTATGTCGTGCTAGAACCTCAGTACCAAAGTGCGCTGAGTAGTGCCGTCAGGGAAATCAACGCTAACAACCCGAAACTAGCGATCGAAATTAGTGGTTATTTAATCGAAGAACTGCGCGATGGGGAAAATTATCGCAATTTTCAAGAGGATATAGCCAAAGCTAATATTTTCATTGCCTCTCTCATCTTTATCGAAGATTTAGCCGATAAAGTCGTGGCCGCTGTCAGTCCCCATCGGGATAAATTAGACGCGGCGATCGTCTTTCCCTCCATGCCCCAGGTAATGCGCTTAAATAAATTAGGCAGCTTTTCCATGGCCCAATTGGGACAGTCTAAGAGTGTCATCGCTAACTTTATGAAAAAGCGCAAGGAAAACTCCGGCGCTGGTTTCCAAGATGCGATGTTAAAGTTATTGCGAACCTTACCGCAAGTCCTGAAATACCTCCCCATGGAAAAAGCTCAGGACGCACGCAACTTTATGTTAAGTTTCCAGTATTGGCTAGGAGGTTCCGCAGAAAATTTAGAGAACTTCCTGTTAATGTTGGCCGATAAGTACGTCTTTGATAACAAGGATGACAGCGTAGTTTACAAAGAACCGGTAGTTTATCCAGATCTGGGGATCTGGCATCCTTTATCCATGAAAATGTTCGAGGATGTCAAGGAATACTTCGCTTGGTACAATAACCGCAGTGATATTGCCGATGACTTAAAAGACCCCTTAGCTCCCTGTGTTGGCTTAATTTTACAGAGAACTCACCTCGTTACTGGGGATGACGCTCATTATGTCGCTCTCGTGCAGGAATTCGAGTCTATGGGTGCGCGAGTCCTTCCCGTTTTTGCTGGGGGATTAGACTTTTCTAAACCCGTAGAAGAATACTTCTGGGATAAAAGCTTAAAAGGAGTGGAAGCGGTTCCCATCGTCGATACAGTAATTTCCCTGACGGGATTTGCTTTAGTGGGAGGTCCAGCGCGACAAGATCACCCGAAAGCGATAGAATCCTTAAAACGTCTCAATCGTCCCTATATGTGCGCGTTACCGCTAGTTTTCCAAACCACCCAGGAATGGGAAGAAAGCGATTTAGGGTTACACCCGATTCAAGTAGCGCTACAGATTGCCATTCCCGAATTAGACGGTGCGATCGAACCTATTATATTATCGGGCCGGGATGGGGCCACGGGTAAAGCGATCGCCTTACAAGACCGGGTAGAAGCGATCGCTCAACGGGCGCTAAAATGGGCTACTCTAAGGAAGAAACCGAAACTAAACAAAAAAGTCGCCATCACTGTCTTTAGTTTCCCCCCCGATAAAGGGAATGTGGGAACCGCAGCCTATCTAGATGTGTTCGGTTCCATCTACGAAGTGATGCAAGCGTTACAAAATAACGGTTATGACTTGCAGGACTTACCCGCATCTCCCCGAGAACTAATGGAAGCGGTAATCCATGATGCCACCGCACAATACCATAGTCCGGAGCTAAATATCGCCTATCGGATGTCCGTACCCGAATACGAACGCTTAACCCCCTATTCCGTCCGTTTAGAGGAAAATTGGGGACCACCACCGGGACATCTCAACAGTGATGGACAAAATCTTTTAATCTACGGGAAAGAATTCGGTAACGTCTTTATTGGGGTTCAACCCACCTTCGGTTATGAAGGGGATCCCATGCGTCTGCTATTTTCTCGTTCTGCTAGTCCCCACCACGGTTTTGCAGCCTACTATACCTATCTCAATCAAGTCTGGAAAGCAGACGCAGTTCTCCATTTTGGCACCCACGGATCCTTAGAATTTATGCCGGGGAAACAGATGGGAATGTCTGGAGAATGCTACCCCGATAACCTCATCGGGATGATTCCCAACCTCTACTATTATGCCGCTAATAACCCCAGCGAAGCGACGATCGCTAAACGTCGCAGTTATGCGGAAACTATCTCCTATCTCACTCCCCCCGCAGAAAATGCCGGACTCTACAAAGGGTTAAAAGAACTGAGCGAGTTGATCGGTTCTTACCAAACCCTGAAAGACAGTGGGCGTGGGGTGCAAATTGTCAATACCATTGTCGATAAATGTTTATTAGTCAATCTCGACAAGGATATAAGTTTACCTGATGGTGACACCGCCCATCTCAGTCAAGAAGAACGGGATAATATCGTCGGTTCCGTCTATCGCAAACTGATGGAAATTGAATCGCGCTTACTTCCCTGCGGACTTCACGTTATCGGGAAACCCCCCTCGGCGCTCGAAGCGATCGCAACTTTAGTCAATATTGCCAGTTTAGACCGGGAAGAAGACGGTTTACTCTCCTTACCCCGAATTATTGCCAACAGCATTGGCCGGGATATAGAGGAAGTTTATCGCAATAGCGATCGAGGGGTGTTAGAGGATGTGGAATTACTGCAAAACATCACCCTCGCGACTCGCGCTGCCGTTTCCGCTTTAGTAAAATCCCAAACCGACGCAGAAGGTCGGGTATCGATGCTTTCTAAGCTGAATTTCTTCAATATAGGCAAGAAATCGCCTTGGATCGAAACTTTACAGGAAATGGGTTATCCAAAAGTTGATCCGGTCGCATTAAAACCCCTGTTTGAATACCTAGAATTTTGTTTAGAACAGGTCTGTGCTGATAATGAATTAGGGGCCCTATTAAAAGCATTAGAAGGGGAATACGTTCTTCCCGGTCCCGGTGGCGACCCCATCCGTAACCCCGGAGTTTTACCGACGGGTAAAAATATCCACGCTTTAGATCCCCAGTCTATCCCGACCCTAGCGGCGGTAAAATCGGCTAAAATCGTGGTAGATCGTCTGTTAGAACGGCAAAAACTGGATAATGGCGGTAAATATCCCGAAACCATCGCTTGTGTTCTCTGGGGAACCGATAACATCAAAACCTATGGGGAATCCCTAGCACAAATTCTCTGGATGGTGGGAGTTCGTCCTGTTCCCGATGCTTTAGGACGGGTGAATAAACTGGAATTAATTCCCCTAGAGGAGTTGGGAAGACCGCGCATTGATGTGGTGGTCAACTGTTCCGGTGTCTTCCGGGATTTATTTATCAATCAGATGAACTTGCTTGACCAAGGTGTAAAAATGGCCGCGGAAGCAAACGAACCGATGGAGATGAATTATGTCCGCAAACACGCAATTGAACAAGCAAAAGAAATGGGTTTAACGGTTCGACAGGCAGCCACCCGCATCTTTTCTAATGCTTCCGGTTCCTATTCTTCTAACATCAATCTCGCGGTGGAAAATAGCAGTTGGGAAGACGAAAAAGAGTTACAGAATATGTATCTCAACCGCAAGGGTTTTGCTTTCGATTCCGATAATCCCGGGATGATGGCCGATAATCGTCAGTTGTTTGAAGCATCCTTAAAAACTGCCGAGGCAACTTTCCAAAACTTGGATTCTAGCGAAATTAGTTTAACCGATGTTTCCCACTATTTCGACTCGGATCCCACCAAAGTTGTCGCTAGTTTACGGGATGATGGCAAAAAACCGGCAGCCTATATTGCCGATACTACCACCGCTAACGCTCAAGTGCGTACTTTATCGGAAACCGTCCGTTTAGATACCCGCACCAAGTTACTCAATCCCAAATGGTACGAGGGAATGTTAAATCACGGTTACGAAGGGGTCCGAGAATTATCGAAGCGTTTAGTTAATACCATGGGATGGTCTGCAACTGCTGACGCGGTGGATAATTGGGTTTATGAAGATGTCAACACCACCTTTATTCAAGATGAGGAAATGTGTCAGCGTCTGATGAATCTCAATCCTAATTCTTTCCGCAAGATGGTGGGAACCCTGCTAGAAGTTAATGGTCGCGGTTACTGGGAAACTTCTCAGGAAAATTTAGACCGCTTACAGGAACTTTATCAAGAAGTGGAGGACCGTATCGAAGGAATCGAGTAATTAATCTAGTAAAATACCTCAAGGTAGAGAGGCAAAATATCGCTTCTCTACCATTTTTGTCTAGGAAAAACTTACAGTATTTGAATCACTTGTCTTGATCATCTTGTTCGGACTGAATTCTTCTCTCTTTATCCCCTTTAACAAAAACCGTCACCAAACCTGTTAAAGTACCCGCACTCATAATTCCAGATGCCCAAACTTTATCATTAATCCCCAGATAAATAGAGCCACCTAAACCAACTATCGCAATCGTAAAACCGGCAATTTGTCCAAGATAAGAGCGGATATTATCGTTTTTTACCAGTTCTGTTTCTATCTTTCTTCGATGTTCACCTTCTTTCTCCGTCATAGACAAAATCCTATCAGCACTGCCGGGCAAAACTTCTTCATATCCTTTTAGAATTGTTGGATGAGGAATCGGTCCATAGAAGGCGGCTATGCTGCCGCTTATTTGTCCCTGGAGAATCGGGGTTATAGTTGACTGATCAATAGTGTCATCTTTTAATATTTCACCTGTGGAATCTAAAGGTCTTTCGACTAGCTCACTATTATCCTGGTCTTCTGGCTTTTTACTTTCGTCGGACATTTTGAGACAACTTTCCCCCATATTCACAAATTGCATTGTCAATATCTAATCCCGTTTTCATCCAATCAGACTGAATTGCGGCAGCATCTGGATTCAAATGTACTTTTTTGCCCACACGAACACGACAACGATAATCTAGATTGGTACGATAAGTCCCCCCTATATCTAGAACTGAGACCAGACCATCCATAAAGTAGCGTCTAGGAATAGAGTAATTTTGGGAAGAAATGTCACGATAGTATTTTTTTACCATAACACCCTCGTTTAAGTTATGTTCACCCCTTCATTCTAGCATTTTATCATAGCAATTTTTTGAATTTATAAGAAATTATCACACTCAACCCCTTTTTTGCAGTTATAATACATAGCCCCTACATTCGTACTATTAATGATCAAGGCAATTGACCGACCTTATCATTAAATCCTGACAAATATAAGTTTAAATTATAGCTATTGCGCCCTAAGAGCGATAATATTTAATATTAACCAGATTTATACCAAAGATAAATCATTATGGAAAATGTAGCCGAAAAACCCATTTTATCTCCTAAAGGAACCTTTCCCGCCAAAGTTGTCAAAGTTATTGACGACTATAAATTAGTGATCAATAGAGGTGAAATTAGTGGAATTCGAGAAGGTCAAAGAATGTTAGTTTACAATACAAGTGAAGAGGAAATAAAAGATCCTCAGAC
The DNA here is from genome assembly GCF_020245885.1 of Microcystis sp. M165S2. Classification (NCBI taxonomy): domain Bacteria; kingdom Bacillati; phylum Cyanobacteriota; class Cyanophyceae; order Chroococcales; family Microcystaceae; genus Microcystis; species Microcystis sp. M165S2. The sequence continues at coordinate 14,716 of NZ_JADBTZ010000214.1, forward strand.
TGGTGAGTCTTTAGGCTATCTTGACTTAGTGAGAGGGACGGGGACAATTACTTTTGTTCAAGAAAAAATATCGATTTTACAATCGGATAGAGCCAATAATAAAGGATCTAGATTGCTGGAGTTGTTGCTTAAAGAACAAGAAACCCCGTCCGATTTGATAGGAAAATTCTTAAAAAGAGCCGTAGGAGCGAATTCTAAGAACGATAAAAAGCCAATATCCGAGCTAATAAATCGTGAATTGTTAAATAAACTGCTAGTACGGGAATTATCCGAAACGTTACCTTTTGAAAACCCTCAAATTGGCGACTCAGTTAGACCTATTTAGGGTTTGCTGAATAAAGCTAAAAACCTTACAGGAAAAGGCTTTTAGCTAGATTGAGAGTCGCTCAGGTGCCCCTGAATCTGCTAAAATTACTCAAAACCCTTGCATCTTCTCTCCTTAGTACCAATGTATCGCA
>NZ_JADBTZ010000215.1:0-4325 GCF_020245885.1 Microcystis sp. M165S2
CCCAACCCCCAACCCCCAACCCCCACCGAAAAACTTTTTCAGCAGACCCTAATTAATGTTAGACTGGGGAGTAATCCACGGCTCATCACCAAAGTACAAACCATGACTACTACTACTGATATAGGCACAATTGAGCAGGGCTTATCTCATAGGGGAATTATTTTAGCTCCACAACAACGATATGAAATCGGTGACTTGATGCGCGGAGTATTAAAGTTGATTAACACCAAGTCACCAGAAGAAATGCAGGGGCAACTGGAATTTCTGAGCAACTAGATTTCTTAAGGTAGTGAGCGGTCTATTCTTAATTCTCCTGACTCCTGACTACTGGCTACTGACTCCTAACCCTAACAACAATTTTTGATTTTTACCAGAGGTCTATTTATTCAGCCAGCCCTACATAACTTTTTATACTAAATCCGGTTATTAAAGACTGATTATCTATTGCCCCTTTTGCCTATTGCCTTTTGCCTGTCCCCATAAGTAGCCTATACTCAACGGATTTAGTATTACTTTCTCTCAGATTAACTCCTCTTAGTTCAACCTGCTAAAAATAATAGTCAGGTATTTTTGTTTGTTATAATTTATACAAAATAACCTGCAATTACCCTACTTATTCTCATCGGCGAATGGTAAATTGACTGACTGTTATACTGATACTAAATCCTATTTAAAAGCGATAGGAGACTGGGGAACGACGGAACAGCAGCCGGTCGTCGAGAGATGATGTCAAATCCCGTCAGACTTTATCTTTATTGCTGACCGGCTGCCTAGACAAATCAGAAAGTAAAAGTCGTGCGGATAGTACCGATAACTAAGGTAGAATTGTTGTTATTCGAGTTAGGAGAAGTAATCACGATTACCCCTGGAGTAAGGGCAATATTATCGGTGAGTTTCCACTCATAAAATCCTTCGATATGAAAGGAAGTATCGGGATCATTAGTGGCACTACCATCATTTAATCTAATGCTAGAATTAGATACCCAAGGCTGCATACCAACAATAATACCCGCCGTATTTCCTTCTTTAAATAAATCAGGAAAAGCCAAAGTTACCGCCCAATTCCAGATATCTAAATCCCCGCGTTCTATTTGTCCATTTAAAGTGCTAAGGGTGATAGCTTTTGTGTAACCCCCCCAACCACCGAGAACAAAACCATCGACAATTCGCCAACTAAATTGTAAACCCAAACTATTATTAATGGTCGGGACAGCCTCCCCGAATAGTTCTTCGGTGAAAAATCGGAAATTCGAGCGCTGACTTCCCGTCCCCGTGTCTAATTGGTTATAACCATGAAAGTAGGATAAAGCAATGCCAAAATTCTCGTTTGGAACATAACCCAGCTGCCCTAGGGCAGTATAGGAACCGTTAAATAAACCCGCTCCCGGGTTAGGATCATTAGCATCCCCGGCAAGATAACCGGCGCTGAATTGCAAAGCCCCATAATTACCCTGTAAACCGAGTCCAGTTTGTCCGGGGGCAAAATAAAGGGGATTGCGGGTGCCAAAATCGGAAAGCGCCCCACTAGCACCATCTCCATCCAAAAAGTTGAGGGTATTGGTAAAGTCATCTTTAGCACCTCCCGTCGCTTCTAACCAGAGGTAGATATTTTCCGTTAGGGGGAAACTGTAGTTTAAAACTTCTAGCAATAAATCATTGCCGTCGGGTTGGGTAAAGGCTAAGGTACTTTCAAAAGTTCCCGTAGTATCGGCTAAATCGGCAATATTTCCCGTTGCTAGACGGGTATAGAGTAAATCTTTGCCTGTGAAGCTAGTATTTAATTCTAAACGGGCCCGATAACCAAAAGCTGGTACTTGGGGAATCGCTTCACCACCGTTTTTTTCTCCTGTGGCTACCCCATATAATGCCATTACCACTTCCCCGGTTAATTTAGTGGTGGTGGAAAATTGATTATTTTCCAGAAAAGCGACTCGATTTTCTAAGTTATCAACTCTTGCCCCTAAAGCTGCTAATTCTGTCTCGAATTCGCTGACTAATCGCTTGATTCTGTCTAGATCTTCTTTTAATACCGCTACTCCTTCTTGAATCAATCTTTCTAGGGTATTTAAGCAGGAATTCAACCCGGCGGCAAATTCCCAACGAGTTAAAGCGCGTTCGCCGCGAAAAGTACGGTCAGGATAACCTACTATACAACCATACCTCTCCACGAGACTTCTTAATGCCTCAAAAGCCCAGGCGGTGGGAGAAACATCCCGCAATTGATTCACCGTCGTCACCTGTGCCATGGGGTTACTAGAGAGGTTTTCGAGACTATTAGCCAGTACTGGACCAGAAAAACCCAGTAATATCGCTCCTGTTAGGAAATTTTGCTTGATTTTCATTGCTGTCTCTCACACCTATAAGAATGATTATTGTTCTCAATATAATCAGGTTAGCAAACTTTTTCCAGTCTGGCACTGTTGCTAATATTTGTCAAATGTTACTTCAGATAAAATCTGAATTGCCTAGTTTTTATCGGTTTAAATAGATATTAAATGATAATAAAAGCAATAAGTAAATAATTTTATTGTTCCTAAAAACAAGATAGAGACGCTGCTGACAGCATCTCTAAATGATTATTTTTGGTTCAATTGAGGATAAAAAACGAGGTGACTAGCGCAATTCAGCGTTAAACTCGTTAAAAGAGCGTCTTTTTAACTCTAGCGATTGCGATCGAGGCAAAAGCTCAAAAACCTTTCTTAAGACATCATCCACATCTTCATATTTAACATTGCCCAAACCATCATAAACCACTTTACCTTGTTGGTCTAAAACCACCGTTTGGGGAACCCCACCGCGATAATAGTAACCCGGCTCATCGGGACGATAGGAAGACTTTAAGGGGATAGAATCGACAGTAACGGGGATAATACTGGCGGCGCGACCGTAAAACTCTTGAAAACGGGAGACAATCGCCGCAAATTGCTTACAATCACTACTATCATCCAGATAATAGACAATAATAGCCGGAATTTTCCGTTGAAAAGTTTCCGCTAAATTTAAACGCGGCGGTACGAGGGAACCATTACCCGCATAGACCACAAAAATATTACCATCGAGGCGATCATCATCGATCCCCGCATAGGCGCTAGGGGTTAGCCAAGGAGACAAACTCGTCAGAGCAACAATAAGAAAGACAAGACAGATCTGAAGACGCGGCCGATAACGAGATTTCATGATCAACAGGGTTAAAATATTAAGACAATTTTTAGTTTAAAAAATCTTGTGACCTTCGAGCGCGATAATTCCCAAACCACCTCGCGAGTCATTGCCGCTAACTCGCGCTTTGCCAATACTTATTATGCCATTCTAGGGCTACATCCGAGTGCCTCGGTGATCGAAGTGAGACGCGCCTATCGGGAACTAAGCAAAAGATACCATCCCGATACTACCGAACTCAGCCCCGAAGTGGCAACGGTTAAATTCCAGCGTCTTAACGAAGCTTATGCCACCCTGAGTAATCCCGATCGCCGTTCCCTGTATGATTTACAGATAGGTTACTCGCGCTGGAATGTCATCCAAACTATCCCCGATAGCGATGAACCCATAGCTAATCGTAGCGCCTATCTCGATCCTACCGATCGCCCCCTATCTTCAGGAGAAATTTTTGCTTTGTTTATCTTGGCACTCACCCTGCTGGGCTGCTTGTTACTAGCGGTGATTATTGCTATGCTTCGAGGAGAGAATGCCGTCACTGTAGCCCAATTATTTTTGATTTAGATGCGATGAAGATTCCCACTGCCGATACTCCCCTCTATAATCATCCCTTACCGGCGATCGAAGCATGGCTAGTTAAGTTAGGTTGTCGGAAAAATACCGAGAATATCCACTGTTGGATCGTCGAAAAACCAACATGGAAAGCGGAAATCTGCCTCGATATCGAAGAAATAACCGTTCGTTACTTTCGGGCAGCAAATGACGGCAGTGACATCAATCGCGCTTTTAAATACTCCCTTAGTCGCCAAGATATCGAAGCGGCGGTTTTTTCCGGTCCCTAATCATCGAAAATTTGGGTCTGAAACCCCGTCGTTCTACGACGGCTTTACCGTTAAATACTAGCACATTTACGGAATATATGCTAAAATGCTCCCCATGGAAAAAGCCTATTCGTTTCGATTTTACCCCACACCAGAACAAGAGTCGCTATTGCGGCGCACTTTGGGCTGTGTAAGATTAGTTTACAATAAAGCTCTCCACGAACGAACACAAGCATGGTACGAAAGACAAGAAAGAGTAGGCTACGCTCAAACTTCTTCAATGCTAACCGATTGGAAAAAGCAAGAAGAATTAGACTTTTTAAACGAAGTTAGTTGTGTACCTTTACC
>NZ_JADBTZ010000216.1:0-5546 GCF_020245885.1 Microcystis sp. M165S2
GATAGGGCATATCGGAAGTTGGTCATCAGACCTAAACGCTTGGGGAGATTTAAGCTCTATTTTGGTTGGTAGCAATACCTGTCAAGACAACTTGAGTCAGTGAACCAAGAATCCCTCGCATGAGCGCGACGGGAGTGTCAACTCTCTTCTGTCAATCTCGGCAGAAGACCAGCAAAAGTCATCCCAAAGACAGAGCAAATATCGACCCTACATATCGACTCCTCAAAACTGTTATGCTTCTAGGAAAAATCTCTTAGACAAAAACTATTGCTAAATCTCTGTAGATGGACAAGCAAAAGCGATCAAGAGATAAAAATAGTTACAGCATCCTTACTCAATCAACAGTTACTTTGAAGAAATTTTCTCGGTTAAGTAATGATAATTTTTCACCGTTTCATCACCTTTGTTTAGTTTCTAATCACGATTTTTTAGGCCATGAGTAAACTTTCTACTTGACTTGAATTACTTCATCGTGTCTCTAGCTAGGGCTTGCTGAATAAATCTAAAAACCTTGTTGGATAATATCTTTAGACTTTTTGTCAATCAAAAAGTACCAGGCATGGGAGTGATCAGGGGGAAAATTGAGGTACTTTTTCCCTGAAAATTAGGTAATTGGCCACCTGAAAATCGGTAAAACCCCAACCCCCAACCCCCAACCCCCAACCCCCAACCCCCAACCCCCAACCCCCAACCCCCAACCCCCAACCCCCAACCCCCAACCCCCAACCCCCAACCCCCACCGAAAAGCTTTTTCAGCAAACCCTAGTTATAAGCTGTGGAGAAAGCCGGATGCTATAGTGGTAAATTTGGCTAATTCTCAATCTAAAAATGTTTATGACCACAACCACTTGCGAGAGTAACTCGATCTATCCCGTGCGTTGGCAAGATAACAAAGTTTGGCTGATCGATCAAACCCGTTTACCCATGGAGTATGGGGAAGTTGAGATCACCAGCAGTGAAGCCATGGCCCGGGCGATCGAAACGATGATTGTCCGCGGCGCTCCAGCGATCGGGGTGGCGGCTGCCTATGGTATGGTTTTAGGAGCGCAGGAAATTAAAACTGACCAGAAAGAGGAATTTCTGGCTGATTTAACTAGAATAGCCGATCGATTAGCCCAAACCCGGCCGACGGCGGTGAATTTATTCTGGGCGCTCGAGCGAATGTTAAAAGTGGCCAAGGAAAGTGGACCAGAAGTGGCAGTGATTACCAAAAGTCTCCTTGAAACTGCCCAAAATATCCAAAAAGAAGACGTGGAAACCTGTCGGGCGATCGGTCATCATGGTTTATTGGCGCTGCCGGAGCAACCAGAAAAACTGACAATTTTAACCCACTGTAATACTGGTTCCCTAGCCACGGCCGGTTATGGTACTGCTTTAGGGGTAATTCGTTCCGCTTGGACGGCAGGGAGATTAATACAAGTGTATGCAGACGAAACCCGGCCGCGGCTGCAAGGGGCAAAATTAACCGCCTGGGAATGTCTGCGGGAGGGAATTCCCGTCACCGTGATCACCGATAGCATGGCGGCCCACTGTATGCAGCAAAAACTGATCGATGCGGTGATTGTTGGGGCCGATCGCATTGCGGCCAATGGGGACACGGCCAACAAAATTGGCACCTATTCCCTTGCGGTGGTGGCAAAAGCTCATAATCTGCCTTTTTATGTGGCTGCGCCTCTATCGACGGTGGATTTTTCCCTTAAGGATGGTACGGGGATACCGATCGAACAGCGCGATCGTGCCGAAATTTATCAGGTGGGGACAACTACCCTTTGCCCTAGAGATGTTAACTTTTATAACCCCGCCTTCGATGTTACTCCCGCCGCTTTAATCACCGCTATCATTACGGAAAAAGGAGCGGTAACACCAGCTGAATTAATTTTTTTACAGGATTCCTAGAGGGTAAGCTTTTTCCCTACTGATACCATTTTTATCGTTTATATCGATTGGCACAGTGGGGAAAAATTCCGCCTCAATCAAATTGGAGGTGACGGCCAAGGGCTGCAAATAGACAAAAACTACCTCTATCCATAAACTAAAGGACTAGAGTAATTTTGAGAAACTATCTAGGGTTTGCTGAAAGAAGCTACAACCTTTATTGGAAAAGGCTTTTAGACTTTTTTCCCCTCAAAAAGTGCCAGCCCTTGCAGTGGTCGGGGGGAAAATTGAGGGACTTTTTCCCTGAAAATTAGGTAATTGACCCCCTCAAAATCGGTAAAACCCCACACCCCACACCCCACACCCTGCCCCCAGGAAAAACTTTTTCAGCAAACCCTAATTATTGATTACTTCAATCAAGAAAAAATAGATTGTTTATTAGTTTTAGATTAATTTTTTTTGTTGATATAGGCTAAGAAAATTAATTAAACCAGAGCTTGGTTCTATTCTATAAAAATCAAATATGAAAATCCAAGCAGATCAAAGATGTATTCTTGTTAAATATAATATATGGCTCTTCTCGACTTTGTGTAATAATTTTTGCCTATGAAATCGTGAAATATTTACTGGGAAAGACTTTTAGGACTATTTTGTTGTAGAAACTATCAGTATAAGTCTCGTTTCCACACAGAAACCATAAGAGCCAAATCCCCCCTCCTTGCCTAATCGAGATTTGCATGATATTATAATAGAATAATTAAAGGAGAAAATTGCGGGTATATTTGAGTAGATTTTAGGGGAAGTTAAGTATCTTGGCAAGCTCTGCTTTTAGTAAGTAGAAATAAAATCGACTAGAAAAATGAAGATAAGAAAAGGGAGGTTAAGTATCTTGGTAAGCTCTGCTTTTAGTAAGTAGAAATAAAATCGACTGGAAAAAGTAGATTGCTGAATGAAGACAAGAAAAGGGCCAATTCAAGGAAGGGGGAACGGAGTGAAGTCAATGTTTGGGGGGGTCTAATAATCCAAAATCTAAAATCCAAAATTATCAAATCATCACCTAAATCTAAAATCCAAAATTATCAAATCATCACCTAATTCGGTAACACTGGGGAAAAACATGGATAATGTGCGGGTTATCGTTATAGAAGATCACGATCTAACGCGCATGTGCTTAGTGGTGGCTCTCCAGCATCGAGAGAATATTCAAGTGGTGGGAGAAGCTACCAGTGGATTACAGGGACTGAAATTGCTAGAGGAGACTAAACCCGATGTGGCGATCATCGATATAGGTTTGCCCATGATCGATGGGATCGAGTTAGTACGACGCTTCAAACAAAATCGGGGCGAAGACCCCCTGGCCACGAAAATCCTCATGCTAACCATGCACAAAACCCAAGAACTGGTTTTAGCGGCTTTTACTGCTGGGGCTGATTCCTACTGTATGAAGGATATTAGCATTGATAAGTTAATCGAGGCGATTCATTCCACCCACGAAGGCAATCCCTGGATCGATCCTGCGATCGCCAATATTATTCTGCAACAAGTGCGCCAAAATGTTCCCGTCGGTGCGGCTGCCGAGACCAAAACAGTGATAATTCGCGGCCTTGACCCAGAATGTCGCCAATTATTGGAAAATGCCCCCCTAACGGCACGAGAGCTAGAAATTCTCGATCTGATTGTTGCGGGTTGCAGTAATGCCGAGATTGCCGAGCGACTCTATATCACCATCGGCACGGTGAAAACCCATGTCCGCAATGTCTTAAATAAACTCTCTGTGGATGATCGGACTCAAGCGGCAGTGCTGGCCCTGCGATCGGGATTAGTGGATTAAAAAAAACGGCATCCTACCAGGGTAGGATGCCGGCTCGGTCAAAACTAGAAACTAGACTTGGGCTGCCACTTTTGATTCAGCGGCCATTAGTTTTTCGTAGGTTTCACGCATTTTGAGACCGACTAACACTTGGAATAAACCCGTACCATTGGTAGAACCGGGATAATCCTTGTGTTTGAGCAGTAATTCGGTCATTTCACCGTAGTATTTAGTACCGGTTTTACTCAAATGGCTTTCGATGTAGATCATTTCTTCGAGGTTATCGAATTGACCATCTAGTTCCAGAATCGACACTTCATTCCCCAAGAAGCCATCTGGACCATAGTAGAGTTTAATACCGGGATAAGCGCAGGTCAATTTACGACCACAGGGCCGCCAATCGATGGTGGAACCTTCATCAAACAGATAAGCGGGTTCAAAGTTTTCTACCCCTTCTTTCTGGATTAAACGGACCCGTAGTAACTTACTTTCGTGATCTTCAAGTAATTGGGTGGGCAGCACTTGAATCACCACGTCAGCGTACTCTCTTTGGGGATCGATATAGGCACTGAAATCCGGTTTTCTAGAATTAATAGCCGCCATCACATCATCATAGGTGTGACCGCGCTCGGCCATATCCCGTTGAATTTTCCAGTTAACTTTGACTTCATCGCTAATATCGAGATAAACGCTGAAATCTAATAGGGCCCGGACTCGTTCATCATATAAGGGGTGCAGTCCCTCGATCACGATTACCTTATTCGGTTCGATGATTTCGGGGGGATCGATCATTCCCGTTTCATGATTATAAATAGGTTTATTAATGGCTTGACCTTCCTTGAGAGCTTTAATCTGCTCGTACATCAGGTCAAAGTTATTCGCTTTCGGATTGAGTGCGGTGACACCCACCTCTTTTCTCTGTTTGCGATCGAGACAATGGTAGTCATCTAAACAGATCACTGTCATAAACTCGGCCCCGAATAAATCCGTCAAACGACGTAAAAAAGTAGACTTCCCACAACCGGAGTCCCCAGCTACACCGATTAGAACCACGCGCTCTGGCTTATTGGCCATAGTTTCCCTCTAAATACACAACTAATTGTTAACCCATAGTATGTGACATACCCATCGCACTAAGCGCGAGGGCTTCCTGCTTCATCCGCCAATGCCGCTACCAGTTGCCTAGCGTTGGTCTTACTCAGCGTCCACAGGCAGACTCCCTGTGTCCCAAGGAGTATGGCTGTACGTCCTACTCACTATGTCCTCTTATTTCCGAGACAGCGATGCTCTGGGCCTCCCTGAATCTGCCGAGTACATACTTTATGCGAGTTCCGCGGCCTCTTAGTCAGTCAGGTTGGTCAGACTTCGGCGTGAGCTTTTGTCGAACGCGACCAATGTTTTTTATTATATCCTGCTTCGCTATCTATTCTTGGTCAGCATTCATCCCATCGCACTAAGCGCTTCGGGACTTCTGCTGACACTAAGTTAAACCAGACTCTGGAGCCAGCAGTACCCCGCCGCCACAAATTTCTGCTGCTGACAGGTTCGGCAAGAGCCTCACGCTAGATTGACATCCTCACCGCCGTAAACGGACGGTGATTCCCAAACCTCACGATTTAGGTTTCTGCTTCTTTCCCTTGCGGGGTTCCGCAGCTGCCTTAACAGATTTACTCTGTTCTGGTCTTATGGTCGCGAACCGGACTGACACCGCAAGTCCTGCGGCCAAAATATTTTTACTAGCGTTAATATCTCGGTCATGGTGTGTCCCACAGTCTGGACAGTCCCATTCTCGAACATTTAACGGCATTTTCTCAGCAATATACCCGCAATTACTACACCGCTTAGAACTAGGAAACGCCAA
>NZ_JADBTZ010000217.1:0-6276 GCF_020245885.1 Microcystis sp. M165S2
AGGCCGAATTTGAAGTCTTTTCTGAACGAAACCCCCTACTATCTGTGGTCAAGGTTCAGTTTTTAGCTTGGTTATCGCTTTTTCCATTTTAGCTTAAAGCCGTCCTCAAAGGACGGGGTTTTAACCCAAATTTTCGATAACATGGTTTAGTATAAGCTCGATCAATATGGAATCAAGACTCGTGTTATCTAATCTCCTAGCCGATTTCAAGATCATTTTTGAACGTGACCCCGCTGCCCGCAACTGGTTAGAGGTAATGTTTTGTTATCCCGGATTACAGGCTTTACTGTGCCATCGCTTCGCCCATTGGCTGTATCAGATCGGGATTCCCTTTATTCCCCGTTTAATTTCCCATCTTGCCCGTTTTCTGACTGGTATCGAAATTCACCCCGGGGCCCAAATAGGTCAGGGTGTTTTTATCGACCATGGCATGGGAGTTGTCATCGGAGAAACGGCCATTGTCGGTGATTATGCCCTCATCTATCAAGGAGTTACTTTAGGAGGGACGGGGAAAGAAAGCGGTAAACGTCACCCGACTCTAGGGGAAAATGTGGTGGTCGGCGCTGGGGCCAAGGTTTTAGGTAATATTTATCTGGGTAATAACGTTCGCGTCGGTGCTGGTTCTGTGGTCCTGCGCGATATTCCTGCCGATTGTACCGTTGTTGGTGTCCCCGGTCGTTTAATCTATCGGGCCGGGACGCGGGTGGAACCCCTCGAACACGGTGATTTACTCGACTCGGAAGCGGTGGCTATTCGCGCTTTGGTGGACCGCATCGAACAACTGGAAAAACAAGTGTACGAATTGCGGCTAGAACGGTCAAAAGAACCAGATTATCGGATTAATTGCCCAGTTTTAGCCCATTTAGAAGAAGAAGCGAGTCATAGCTGTTGTCCTGCGGCCGATCGAGATATGCGCGAGTTTCTCGAACGGGCGGTTTAACCCCGATAATCTTCTGATATGATGGAAGACTGGTTTTCTAAGTAAGTGGTTTTAATTAAATAGAAGATGGATTTTGCCTTCCATCCCCCCTTAATAAGGGGGTATCTGACAATTTTTAACACCTACCTACTTAGTAGCTGAAACCCATTCGTCAAAGCTATGATTATTAAGGACTACTTGGCACCGTCCGATGGCTCAAACTGACTCGATCCGTATCCGTGGCGCCCGACAACACAATCTCAAAAATGTTGATCTCGAATTACCCCGCAATCAGTTGATTGTTTTTACGGGAGTTTCGGGATCGGGCAAATCTTCCCTCGCTTTCGACACTATTTTTGCGGAGGGACAGCGCCGCTATGTGGAGTCCCTCAGCGCCTACGCGCGCCAATTTTTAGGACAATTAGATAAACCCGATGTGGATGCGATCGAGGGTTTAAGTCCGGCTATTTCCATCGACCAAAAATCCACTTCCCACAATCCCCGTTCTAGTGTGGGAACTGTAACGGAAATTTACGATTACTTGCGTTTATTGTTCGGTCGTGCAGGTGAACCCCATTGTCCCCATTGCGATCGCAATATTGCCCCCCAAACCATCGATCAAATGTGCGATCGAGTGATGGAATTAGCCGAGAAAACCCGTTTTCAAATCTTAGCCCCGGTAATTCGCGGCAAAAAAGGCACGCATAAGCAATTAATCTCTAGTTTGGCCTCCCAAGGCTTTGCCCGGGTGCGGATTGACGGCAAGGTAGTAGAATTATCCGAGGGCATCGAGTTAGATAAAAAACATCTTCATGATCTTGAAATTGTTATCGATCGCCTGATCAAAAAAGAGGGTTTACAGGAAAGATTAGTAGATTCTTTAACCACTTGTTTAAAGCATTCCGATGGTGTAGCGATTGTGGAAATTCTCGATGAGAATAACGAAGATAATCCCGAAGTTACCAAAGAAATTGTCTTTTCCGAGAAATTTGCCTGTCCTGAACACGGGGCAGTTATGGAGGAATTATCCCCCCGTTTATTCTCTTTTAATTCTCCCTATGGTGCTTGTCCCAACTGTCACGGATTGGGCAGTTTACGAAAATTTTCAGCAGATTTAGTCATTCCTGACCCGAAACAACCGGTTTATTCGGCTATTGCTCCTTGGTCAGATAAGGATAACTCCTACTATCTTTCTCTCCTCTACGGTTTAGGGCAAGCTTTAGGTTTTGAAATTCAAACCCCTTGGCAGAAACTAACAAAAACCCAGCAAGATATCATTCTCTATGGGAGTAAAGAACCGATCTATTTTGAAGATGATTACCGTTATGATACTGGTCGCGGTTACTATCGAGAATTTGCGGGAGTTATCAATATCTTAGATAGGAATTATCAAGAAACCACCTCGGAAGTTATTAAACAAAGACTAGAGAAATATATTGTTAACCAAACCTGCGAAGTTTGTCACGGAAAAAGATTAAAACCGGAAGCTTTATCGGTACGTTTAGGACAATATACGATCACGGATTTTACCGGAGTTACCATTCGGGATTGTTTGCAGAGAATTAATGATTGTCATTTAACCCCAAGACAAGCATTAATTGGAGAATTAGCCCTCAAAGAAATCAAAGCGAGACTACAATTTTTAATCGATGTGGGATTAGATTATCTTACCCTCGATCGACCGGCGATGACTTTATCCGGGGGAGAATCCCAACGAATTCGATTAGCCACTCAAATCGGTTCGGGATTAACAGGAGTACTATACGTTCTCGATGAACCTAGCATCGGATTACACCAAAGAGATAATAGTAAACTGTTAGAAACCCTGCAAAGATTACGAGATTTAGGTAATACTTTAATTGTCGTCGAACACGATGAAGAAACGATTCGGGCAGCCGATTATGTGGTCGATATCGGTCCGAAAGCGGGGATTCATGGCGGAGAAATCATCTGTCAAGGCAGTTTTAAAACCCTTTTAAAGTCCAAAAAATCGATAACAGGGGCCTACTTATCGGGACGCAAAGTTATTGAAACTCCTCCCCAAAGAAGGGAAGGGAATGGTAATGCTTTAGTCTTAAAAAATTGCCATCAAAATAACCTAAGAAATATTGATGTAACGATTCCTTTAGGAAAATTAGTCTCGATTACGGGAGTATCTGGTTCGGGCAAATCCACCTTAATTAATGAGTTATTATATCCGGCTTTACAACATCATTTAACCCGTTTAACTCCCTTCCCCAAAGAGTTAGATAAAGTGGCAGGATTGGACGCGGTTGATAAGGTAATTGTCATTGACCAATCACCGATAGGACGCACTCCTCGGTCAAATCCTGCCACCTATACGGGGGTTTTTGACATTATTCGCGAGATTTTCACCGAAACCATCGAAGCAAAAGCTAGAGGTTACAAAGCGGGGCAGTTTTCTTTTAATGTTAAAGGAGGACGCTGTGAAGCGTGCCTAGGCCAAGGAGTAAACGTCATCGAGATGAATTTTCTCCCCGATGTCTATGTGCAGTGTGATGTGTGTAAAGGGGCGCGTTACAATCGGGAAACCCTACAGGTTAAGTATAAAGGTTATTCGATCGCCGATGTCTTAGATATGACGATCGAGGAAGCATTAAAGGTCTTTGAAAATGTCCCCCGGGCCACCACCAGATTACAAACTCTCGTGGATGTGGGTTTAGGATACTGTAAACTCGGTCAAAGCGCTCCCACTTTATCCGGTGGAGAAGCGCAAAGGGTGAAATTAGCGGCCGAATTATCCCGACGGGCCACGGGAAAAACCCTATATTTGATTGATGAACCGACTACGGGTTTATCTTTTTATGATGTGCATCATCTCTTAGATGTGTTACAAAGATTGGTCGATAAAGGTAATTCGATTATCGTCATCGAACATAATCTCGACGTGATTCGCTGTAGCGATTGGATTATTGATTTGGGACCAGAAGGAGGGGACAAGGGAGGAGAATTAATCGCGGTGGGAACACCGGAAACCGTGGCTAAATGTGAAAAATCCTACACTGGTCATTATCTTGCCCAAGCATTACTTCAATATCCCCCAAAAAAGCAGGATAATATTAGGGAATAACACAGAGATAATAAAGCCAATGATCAAGATTAGTCTTTAACTCTTGTTCGCTCTTAATTTCCTGACCGGTTTTCCAAGAATAAATTTTAATATCTTGAAAGTAAGACCTTAACTGTCTTAATTGTTCTTTGGGTGTGGCGTAATAATTTTGCAGACGAAAATTATGGGGTTCATCCCGAATAATTGCATAGTCAGCAGTCAATAACTGTTCGTAGCTAAGAGAGGGATTACAGGCACGCAAAATCGCCCAGATGACTAAATTAACATAGCTACTAAAAGGATTCAAACTAATCTTTTTTTTCCAATCGAATTCTGGAATAATTCCCTGAAGATTATGACTAGAAAAACAGAAATAACCACCCGGTTTACCAATGCGACTAATTTCCTCTAAAACTAGGAAACGGTCAGCAGGGGAAATATAATCAATGCCATTAAAACTAAAGAGAATAAAATCAAAATAATTATCCGCAAATTGTTCTAGATTTCTGGCATCAGCCACTTGCCAGACTAAATGAGGGAATTTTTGACGACAAGCGGCGATCATTTCCGCAGAATAATCGACACCGATATATTCTCCCACAAGAGGTGCAAAATACTTCGTAGTCCGTCCCGCACCTACCCCTAAATCAAGCATTTTCATCGTCGATAAACGCTCTTGCAGCAGGGTTAAAATTGTCCTTTCTGCCGGCTGTAGCGCGGTTAATTGGGCATAATAACCGACAATACTAGGGTCTCTATAGGTTTGCTGATTTTTGTCCTTAATCATTCTCGATCGCTCTTTCCTCATAATCTGGCTGTTTTTCTCTTACTAATAATTCACCTTCCCAACCGCCAATTACTTCTTCAAAAAAGCCTTCTTGCCATTGGCTAAATGTAGTTTTTTCTTCTTTTTCTTTTAGAGATATTGGCTGATAAACTAAGGTGACTTCTAAATCTGTGTTTTTAAGTTCATGCGGTAAAGATATTTGTAATGTTCCATCTTCTCCTACACGGGTTTTAAAACTAATTGTTTTCATTGATTAACTCCTTTTGAAAACTTAAATTTCATGATTTAGCTTCTTTAATCACTCAATTGGGAAACCGGGTATAGCAGTATCGATTAACTTCATTAACTTCATGGTTTCGGCTCAGGTTACTACTATCATAAGGATAGTGTAATATGTCCTCGTCTGACAAGGTGCGTCCCTTGCGGTCTTTTAACCATAAAGACATCTTCACCCCAAACAGGTTCGACATCGCAGAAATCCCCATCCTATGAGAATGGCCGTACATCCCACTCAAGACACCGTTACGGGGGTCTATTCGAGATCGAACTCACGATGTTGCATAACCACGAGAAACTTGATATATTGGCAGTTGATAAATATTATTGAAAATTTACCGGAGACATAAATATGTTATCAACTGATGTCAGACAAAAATCAATGATTAAGAGAATTGAGCAAGTTGTTTCTATTTTAATGGAAGACCGCCCTTTCTTTAAAGAGGAGCTTAATTATTCAGAAATGGTGAAACATTTGGTTAAATTATTTGAAAAAAATTTACCTTTTGAGGAATTTAACACTATGTCAGAGGCAGAATTGAAAGAGCATTGTAGCTTTATTATGGCTACAGAAATCTTATCAAAAATTGGCGGGGATTTTACTCCTGAACAAATGGCTATTTTCGATGAAGCAATTAAGCGTAAATAGGTGATTATGAGTTATTTGCTAGATACTAATATCGTTTCTTTGATTATTAAGCGTAATCTTGAAATTTATCAAAAAATTGAAGATGTCAAAGCTCAAAGAAAAAGTATCTTTATCAGTTGTATTACTTATTTTGAAATTAAGAGGGGATTTTTGGCAGTTGCTGCACCTAAACAAAGAGAAAGATTTAACAAACTTTGTCAGGATTATCAAATTATTTTATTAGATGATTTAGCTATTTTAGAAAAAGCAGCCGAAATTCATGCTGATCTTAGATTAAGAGGATTACCCATACAAACAGAAGATATTTTAATTGCTGCTACTGCTATAGTTAAAAGTTTAATTGTTGTTTCTAATGACGGTGATTTCTTGAGGGTTGAAGGATTAAGTTTAGAGAATTGGGTAGAGTTATAAATTGAACCCAATCTTTAAGTCATCCGGCTCTTCGGTAATTGTTATGCAAATAATTAACTTAAAATAAAATTCGATGAGAGTGCCTACGCCTAAAAGTAGCTGAAATCTATACAGGGAGACACTTAAGGCACAAATAGGTTAATACCAAAAGATAGACAATTGAG
>NZ_JADBTZ010000218.1:0-7157 GCF_020245885.1 Microcystis sp. M165S2
CCCCCGAATCCACCGTTCCAGAAAAAGTAATCCGATTTAAGATAAAAAAACGCACCGCTTTTTCAAAATCGGTTAACTTTAAATCTTCCCTTGTCAAATCTTGAAATAATTCTCGTCCGTCATCATATTTTTGTTTAATTTTTGTTATTTTTGCTACCAATAACTCAATATTTTCTTGAGCGCATTGCCAGAAACAAAATAAATCATAATTTAAGTCATTAATCCAATAGGTTTTTATTTGTTGTCCAAAGAGTTGCTTAACGGCAAAAAACACAGAGCCACCACCAAAAAAAGGTTCTCGATATTCCCTAATATTCACAGGAATTTGCGGCATAATTTGCTTAATTGCTCGGGATTTTCCACCGGGATAACGCAGAGGACTTTTAATTTTTGACATTTTATACTAAATCCGTTTATTAAAGACTGATTATCTTTTGCCCCTTGCATGAGTGCCGGTCCTGATATGTAGCCTATACACATAAGAATTCCATTTAATTCCACATTTATGACTCGTATCCTAAGGTTACCAAAACCACTTCTTCCAATTGGGCAATTATTTCGGGACTCAGTTGTCCCAGTGTGCGGATCAAACGAGTTTTATCCAGCACTCTCATCTGAAAACATAGGGCAACAGAATCTTGCCCGAGTCCACCATTACCCTGTTCTATCAGTAAGCATATAGGCAAAGCAGCGCGACGTTGGTTGGTGGTGAGCGGAATAGCAATGATCGTAGTTGAGAACTGGGAAACAAGGTCATTCTGGAAAATGATGACGGGACGAATGCCCGCTTGTTCAGAACCTTGAGTTGGATTGAGGTCGGCTAACCAGACTTCACCCCGTTTCAGAGGATTAGTGATCATTGGTCTTCTTGATGGAGTATTACTGCATACTCATTCATCCCTTCTTCAGCAAAGGCGCGATCTTCATCAGCAAACTCCGCAAAAAGATCGGCCAGTTGCATTGGATCGAGAACAGCCTGATGACGCTGACTGCGAAACTTTAACAAGGCGATAAAATCAGCCACTTGCTGAAGCTGATTATCAGTCAGTCGATCCAAGTCTTGCTTAAGAGCTTCAGCGCTTACTGGCATAGGAAGAAAAAACATTCCGACTTCCCCATTATAAGAGATCCTGGCCAACAGCCGTCTTCAACAAACCCCCATGAGTCCCTGAGCGCGTAGCGGGCTAGGGAAGACGTTCAGACGCTTTGAGCGATCGCTTGTTGGAGCAGTTCAGTGATAATTCAATAGGGAAAAATCCCAATGTCGATAATTTCCTAACCCACTTGTTAGACAAGCTAATCTACAAGGTAGTCGGCAAGAAATCGGCTAACATCTTTAATCATGTCAGAAACATCTTGAACTGTAAATTCATTCTGTTTTCCATGGGCAGCACTATTACGAATGTCTGCGATCGCTGTTATTCGCTTTTGATTAAGTTTGTTATATACACCAGCTTTTGCCAAGTCGGAATTCATTTTATCTAACTTCCCATGCGGAATCCCACTTCTATCACATAACTCTCGCAATGCCGTCTCTAACACAACTCCTGCAATCACAGCCGCAGCGGTATAATAACCACTAGAAAAAAGCTCATTTGCTTGTTCAAGCTCAGAATCAAAAACTTCGGCTTGAACCAGTGTTTTAATAGACGAGAGATAACCACCCTCAAAATCTTCTTTTGCTGCCAAAAATACCGCTTTAAATGCCTTAAATATCCCATAAGTTGTATGATACCCGCTCTCTTCTTCCCGCTCAAATTGTTTGAAGTGCTGAGAATCTTCACCACAAACTTTAGACAATAAGTTTTTTACTTTTACCTTCCAGCTTAAAAGTAAGTTGCTATCGACTTCATTGGTGCCGCCAATTATCTCTGTTCGGAGAACTTTTTTAGAAGATTCTAATTGGGATGCTTGCTCCTCTAGCTCTTCAAATCGCTGCTTAAAAACTTCTTTCAACGTCATAAGTAGGTAGGTGTTAAAAATTATCATATACCACCCTTATCAAGGAGGCAGGGGGGATCAAAGACAAAATCTATCTTCAATTTAATTATAACCACTTACTTAACCTTAAAAGAAGTGAATTCCGTCTAACGACCAAGTTAGTCCTCGTGCTTCTCCCCCGACTTCTACTTACTTTGTCTAGCTTGACCAACTTTTAACCATGCAAAGATTTGTTGTGGAGTCAGTGTCAACTGAACCCCTGCAATTACCTTAAGTTGGTGATCCCCTCTGCAAACTTCCGGCTCTTGTTGGTCCGTAAACATTAAAACAGAATAATCATCTGGATCAAGCATCCATCCTAATTTACTGCCATGTTTTAAACAATGTAGAATGTTGTCAATTACACGGTTTACCTTTTGATCTGGTGAAAGAATTTCGATAGTCCAATCAGGTGCTTCGGTAAAGTCGTCCTCTGGTTCACCTGCTTGATTGAGGTTAATTCGATTCCATGCAATTACGGCAACATCAGGAACGATCGAACGCCCGCCAAAGGTACATCGCAACTCAGGTAAGGCTGTATAATCAGCAGTGTGGCTGTCAACCTCAGCTAAAAGACGTTTTTGTAGGATAGAGTGTCGAGTCTTAGGCATCGGTTTCTGAATTGCGACTCCATCCAGGTATTCCCATGCTGGAGAATCCTCCAAATATGGCAATTTGAGGAAATCTTCAAGGTTGATACCCTGAGTCAAGGAAGTCGTCATCGGTTCAAGCAAAGGTTTTTTTGTGACTTTATTATAAATCTCTGACTAGATTATACTCTGTCTGATTGATTCTGTCCAAGATTTGATGGCAATTCGGACATTCAATTGTTTCATTTAAAAGAGCAAGCTTTAGGGAAATTGTCTCATCAATTTTTTGATAATTTACCACTGTTACATTTGGTAAATCGAGGAGTTGATCAAAATTTATCCACATAACCCACCTCCTGTTCTGTATTACTATTATAGCAATTTCCCTAGTTGTGAGGTACAGAGTCTTAGGTTTTGAGGAGTCAGGAGTTAAGATTTTGGTGTACCTCATGAGATTGGGAAACGCTATATAATTACACCATCCTCACACAAAACCTAGAAGAGCCGATTAGCGATCGCACTGAATTAGTTGGGACGAAATGCAACAAAACAGGTTATTTATTTTATGCTCCATAATACTTGCTGCTAAATCCTACAGATAGTGGTGCGCCATCATACTGACAAGATACACTGATCTTTAACTTTCTCTTGTGGTCGTAATACGTGTGGAAGTGTGTTTGTGTACGAGCTAGTTCTAACTCAGATGGGTTAATACTAAGTACTCCTAAAATCACCTCAGAATCGAACGGTCGGCTCTGACTCCAAGGAGCAGTCTTTTTTAGTTCAATATCTACATAATTAATAAAATTTCCTTCTGCCTCTAACAGCATATGAGCTTGCTCAGAGTCAATGATAATGTTGCCTACTTTATTGGGTTTACCGCCAACTGCCCTTGCCGCATCTGCGATAGACATCCCCATATACTGAAAAGGGCGATGGAAGGGTGAACTCAGCACATATAAGCCATAATCAATAGCTGCTCTATTTATGGCATCTCCAAGTGTCAATGTTCCGAGATAATCACCGTTTTTAGAAGCAACAGTGGCGTGTGAATTAACTATTGAAAGAATTTGGCTAGGTAATATGTTTATAGCTTTCTCAAACTGATTTTGGATAGGAACTGGAATTGAGACTGTTTGTTGTTCCTGCCAATTTTTATTATGTGAACGGAGAAAATCCTGCGGAAAAGACCAATAGAAACAACTGTTTTGACAATCAACGACAATCAGGAATGTTGGATT
This sequence comes from Microcystis sp. M165S2, assembly GCF_020245885.1. Lineage (NCBI taxonomy): Bacteria > Bacillati > Cyanobacteriota > Cyanophyceae > Chroococcales > Microcystaceae > Microcystis > Microcystis sp. M165S2. Next base: position 3,812 of record NZ_JADBTZ010000218.1, read on the forward strand.
TGGTTGAAGTAACCAATAATTGAGGGTTGCAACTTTAATGGGAACTGTAATTGAATTACTTTCTAATTTGGCTTCTTCTTTCCCTTTACATTGAATATTAAACAACTTTCCAGTTGGGTGCCCCCCCTGCATAATTTCACAAATGAAGTCGATACCTAAATCTCTCTCTTGAGGGACAGGAATAACGTTGCAGAATTCAACCAAAAAAGAACTGAGTAGATCGGCAGCAGTGACACCGATCTTTTGAGAATTAGTACGTTTAGGTAACCTGGTCATTGTGGCACTTGAGATTTTCCTACAATTTTAACTCAGCTTCAATTGAGAGGGACGGCAGGTAATGAACATCAATGCTGATTTAGCAGCCTAACTATTTATTAGACTGACAGTTTCCGTCTAAAATCACGATTTAGGGTGATTGGACTGACAACTTCATTGTACTTCCAATGGCGATCAACGACTAACAAAGTTCGTACTATTTCACGAAAATGTTCGCTGGCATAACCAATTAGATTAACCATCTACTTAACCGTTGGTTTGCGGAATTTAGAAGGAGAGGGAAAATATTCTACCCGTTCATTTTTAAGCGCTTGTGCCATGAAATCGCGCCAAATGGGAGCGGCAAAACCACCACCGGTGATACCTTTACCTAAAGTGCGGTTTCGGTCATCTCCAATCCACACCGCGGTGGCTAATTGGGGAACATAACCGACAAACCAGACATTTTTCTCGTTATCGGTAGTACCGGTTTTTCCCGCTGCCGGACGACCGATTTGGGCCGAGGTGGCTGTTCCTCCCTGAATCACTCCCTGTAACACAGAATTAAGGGAAGCGGTGGCCCAGGGGTCTAAAACTAGCTTCGGTTTGGGTGTATTATCGAGCATGACGTTACCACGGCTATCAGTAACACGCATGATAAAGGTAGGCTCGGAATGCCAGCCATTACTGGCAAAAGTAGCGTAGGCCCCCGCCATTTCCAGAGGTGTCACATCCACGGAACCTAAAGGTAAAGAAGTCACGGCAATTAAAGGACTCTCGAAACCCAACAGACGACAGACTTCAATGACTTTATTCAACCCGACGCGACGACCGAGAACAACTGCGGGAATATTCAGAGACTGCATCAGAGCGCTACGCAGGGAAACTTGACCAGAATAGCCGCCACCGTAGTTTTTTGGGCTATAGAAGCCGCCGGCCTCGCGAAAACGTATGGGAGCATCATTAACCACCGTTTCAGGGGTAAAACGACCACTAGCGAAGGCAGTATAATAGACGAAAGGTTTAAAAGCTGACCCTGGTTGACGACGGGATTGAATGGCGCGGTTTAATTGACTTTTATTGTAATCAACGCCACCGACGAGCGCCTTGACGAAATGGGTGCGGGGATCCACTGCGACCAGAGAAATTTGTAGGTCTTTGGTACGAATACCGCGACCACGCAAGCTATTATAGGCTCGTTGGATGGTAGATTCGGCCATGTTTTGAAAGTCGAGATCGATCGTGGTTTGAATCCGCATTCCCCCTTTAGTTAGGGTTTCCTTGCCAAATTTTTGCCGCAATTCTGCCACCACTGCATCGGTAACGTAGGGTAATTTACTTTCTTGCCAAGCGGTGGGTTTACCCAGTTTCAGAGGTTCCTTTAAAGCGGCCTCTTCCTGTGCGGGGGTAATCCAACCTAAGCTACGCATCCGACTGAGAACCAGTGCCTGTCTTTCCTTGGCGGTTTTATAATTATTAAAAGGACTATAAACTTCCGGCGCTTGGATTAATCCGGCCATCATCGCCGATTCTGCTAAATTTAACTCGACAGCGGGTTTATTAAAATAACTTTTAGCGGCGGTTTGCACTCCGTAATTATTATGACCCCAATAGATATTATTGAGGTACATTTCCAGAATGTCATTTTTGCTAAAAACCTGTTCCACTCGTACTGCCAGGACTGCCTCGGCTAATTTACGGCTAACGGTGCGCTGATGGGAAAGAAAAATATTTTTGACTAACTGCATGGTGATAGTAGATGCACCTTCCACCACACCGCCACTTTTCCAGTTAGCGACTACTGCCCGGCCGATACTATTAGGATTAATACCACGATGGTGATAAAAATGGCTATCTTCGATCGCCATCACTGCGCGTTTCAGATTGGGAGATATTTGATCGAGTTCCACCACTTCCCGATTCGCTTCTCCGTGTAAGCTGGTCAGGGGTCTGCCTTTAACATCGTAGATATAACTGGTTTCCGTGGGGACGTAACCCCGTAAAATCCTCACATCGGGTAGATTGCGGTAACTAATCGCTAATCCTACCACAGCCCCCGTCACCACGGCCGTGGATACCATCAACAGGCCGAGAGCGGTTCCTCCTGCAACTCTAGAGACTCCTTGGAAAAAGCTATCCGAGTCACTATTAGGTTTCTGCTCTTTGTCTTGATTGCCGAGGGTACTGGTGGACACGATGGTTACAATTTCCTTTTTCCAAGAGGGGACTGATCGATCGAACTGGTTTGAAAGTCTATTCTAAAGGTTTTGTTAAAAAATCGAATACTAGCTTACCGCAATTATGGCCGATCTGGCTCTAGTTTGATCGGTCATGACAGCGCGATTCGGGGCAGCATAGTTAGGTATCAGCGACAAAATAGGGTATCGCGGGTATTTCTGCCAGTTACTGGGTTAGTTCCCGTCGCTCTCTCACAAAGATATTTTTCCACATCCGAGCGAATAATTGCATCGGTAAAATCGGCCCCGTCGATAATTGCACCTTTGATTAAAATGTTAGTGGCAAAAGCTCCTTCGAGAACGGCATTGGTAAAGTTGGCTTTGGTTAAACGGGCCGATTCTAAATCCACATTTCTCATATTGGCATCGCTAAAGTTGGCCCCCTCCAAGTTGGCAGAAAAAAAGCGTACTCCTTCCAGATTGGCATGACTGAAGTTACTACCGCGCAGATTAGAGTGATCGAAGGTGGAATCGCGCAAATCCTGCCCCGCAAAGTCGTTATCGGTCAAATTGCGATTATTATAACTTAGCGCTTGGGCCGGAGCCAAGGAGAATAATAATACTAATATACTAGCAAAAAAGGTTAGTAGAGTTTTGCGAGAAAATTGCGCCATATTGCCACCTGATCAATCAACCCTTTCTATAATAAGCTGTACTGCATTTAAACCGCCTATTGGAAATTTTAGTACAAATGCTCGAACTACCCGCTTCCCTATAGTTAGTAAAAGTATAGTCAAATATAGACAGACTGAATTCCATTTCAGAAATTCCCTTCACTTTTACTTCGAGAGATTAATTCTCCTTGGGTGAACTACGCACCTCTCTATCCCATAGCGGTTAAACGCATTTGGGAA
>NZ_JADBTZ010000219.1:0-3638 GCF_020245885.1 Microcystis sp. M165S2
ATCGCCTCGATAAAGTGCATACACTCATCACTATTGAAGTTTCCCTTTTTCTTGAGCAGCCACCACAATATGGGAATGGCAACCCCACCTAACGGAAGATTTTTGATTTTTGCAAGAATTCTAATCAGGCTCTTGGATAAAAATAAGAAAATTTTTCTTATTTTCTTAAACTTGTTGATTTATAATGATGGGACAAGAGATTTAGCCCCAGGGCAGATAAAGTTGGGCTTGTCTTTTTCCCTAACCATAAACAAAAAAAACCGAACACCCCCAAGTAATTGACCGATTAATTTTCGGAAAATGGGGTGTGCCTGATGATGAAGACAACATAAGTAAGTTCCAATTTATCTAGTACAGATATGTCATCTCTAGAAAATTCTTTAAGTTTTGATGGAGCCTTCCCCATCACCTTTGATTTAACAGGTTCCGACGATTTAAGTGTATCGAGGGAAACCCCTCCCTTAGGAGTCCTGAACTCTAACCCCTCCCCATCTACAGTATCCTCTGAAGCCCCCACGGTTTCAGTCTCCCCTGCTGCTACGAGTCAAGTGGTGTTTCCCGTTTCTCTTAGTATTGACTCTTCTGGTTATCTCACCAGTCCAGCGCCGAGTCCTGCCTCTGTACCCACTACCGACCCCGTCACCACCAGTCCAGGGTTGGGTCTTGTCTCTGTACCCACTGCCGAGGGATGGGATTCGAGGGTTAATCAGGACAATCTCACCCAGAAAACTGGAGAAACCCATATCACATACTGTTACTCGTGCGGTCAATACCACAGTAGCAAATTGGGACTGCAACCTCTAAGCTCCGTGTCTCCTAATGCTCCTCAAGGGACGCGAGACTATCTGTTACCCCCCAAGACGGTTAACTACTCAAGTCCCATCTCGGTTATAGAAAATACAATCTCTATTGAGCCACGAAATACACCAATTCCGAAATTTGCAACCGTAAACACTCAAGAAAGCTTTGACTTCACAAGCATTTCCAATGGAGAAGTCTTTAATCTCAGTTCCAATCCCTTCTCTTCCAAGACTATTCATCTGGATTTTGATGGCTACAACACATCGGCCACTGCTTGGAATAACCCAACCTTCGTTGGTTCTTCTAACGTCATTTCTTCTATAGCTGTCTTTTCTTTGGACTCAATCGTCAGTACGGCATATTCACAAGCAGAATTTGATGCAATGAAGGAAATTTTCCTTCGCGTAGCTGCTGACTATGCACCTTTTGGTGTCAACGTAACAACCAAAACACCAACCTTTGATCAGATTACTCGGTCTAGCACAAGCGACGGTGCTTATGGGACAGTTGTGTCTATTGGGAACATTGGTGGCCAATGGTCGGGGGCTGGGGGAATTGCCTATGTTGGCATTTACGATCTCGTTGATACAACTAACTATTACAAACCTGCGCTTGTGTTTCCAAGTCGCTTAGGAACTGCAAAAAATATCGCAGAAGCGGCTTCCCATGAGGCTGGACACAATCTCAATCTTAGTCATGACGGTCAGGGTTCTACCCAATACTATGCAGGAGGCGGCTCAAGCCCTGGCTGGGCACCTATCATGGGTGTCGGCTATTCCAAGCAGTTAACGCAATTCTCGCGCGGCCAATACTCGAATGCGACAAACACTGAAAATGATTTTCTCCAGATTAAGGGGGAAGGAATCGGTCGCTATGTTGAAGGGACCCCGAATACGGATTTAGCTAGTGCTGAGACGATTACCCTAAATTCCACTGGTTACGGTGGGGCCTTTCGATCTATTGAACTAGTATCAGATGATGGTAATACTGGGATAGACTATGATTACTTCAAATTTACCGCCCCTGCTGCTGGAAGCGTAAACATTTCAGTCAATAATGCTCTAATTTTCAGCAAAGATGGTACCAACTTTATTGGCGAAGACCTGCCAGCTGGATATGGAAATCTGCATCTTGATGCCCAAATCCTTAATGCAAGTGGAGGAATTCTCGCGGATTGGAATAACAACGCATTGGTTGATGTCACTGGATTAACTTATTCGGGACTGGTAGCCGGGCAAAATTACTTCGTCAAAGTTGGTCCTAACTCAACGCTTCCGGATCAGTCCTTTGGTGAAACAACTTGGGGAAGTTTGGGAGCCTACGCCTTACGTATTCAGGCTGACACCAATTCGACGAAATCAATCTCGATCGCCAAAACCACAGACGGTAACGAAGCCGGTTCAGTAAGCAGTGTCTTTACCCTCACCCGCACCGGCGACCTCTCCAGTGCCTTAACCGTCAACTACACCCTGGCGGGGACAGCCACTCCAGGTGTTGACTACACAGGCACTACTCCTGGCAGCCTAACCTTTGCGGCAGGTTCCTCCAAAGCCACCATCGCTCTGCCCACCAAAGATGACCTCTTGAGTGACCCCGGCGAAACGATCATCACCACAATTACCGCCCCCGTCGGCTACACTATTAGTGGACCCAGCACGGCTACGGCCACCATTCTTGACAATGATGGTAACGCGGCCAATAACAACTTAGTCGGGACAAGCTTTGCCGATGCCCTAGCTGGAGTGGGAGGTAATGACACCATCAATGGCGGCCTTGGCAATGACACCATCGATGGCGGTGTTGGTGTTGACTCGATGGATGGTGGTGATGACAACGACACCTACTTTGTTGACAATGTTTCTGACATCGTCAAAGAAATCTACGACGATGCCCTAGGTGGGACGGCTGATACGGTATTTGCTTCAGTCACTTATTCTCTAGCACCGGGGACACCTGGTAACCAAGGATATGGGATTGAGAACTTGACCCTGACGGGGAGTGGCAATATCAACGCTACTGGCAATAGCAAAAACAACATCCTCACGGGCAACAGTGGCAGCAATGTCCTCGGTGGTGGCGATGGTAATGACACCCTCAACGGTGGAGCGGGTAATGATAGCCTGACAGGCGGTCTTGGTAAAGATACCCTAACGGGAAGCACGGGATTGGATACTTTGAATTACAATTCCCTCGGTGAGTCGCTGCTGAGTGGCTTTGATGTTATTCAAGGCTACAGTGGCACAGGTACCAGTCTTGATCGCATTAATGCCCCTGCGCCTATTGCGCCAATCACTTTGACCGCATCGAAAGGGACAGCAGCTTCTTTAACCGAAGCGGCGATTCAGTTGGTCTTGACTAATGCGGCCTTTGCTGCTAACACGGCGGCGGCTTTTACAGTGTCAGGTCAAAGTGGTACTTTTATCGCTCTCAATAATGGAGTGGCCGGTTTCCAAGCCGCTAGTGATGCAATCATTCAACTGAGTGGTTACAACATTGCTGCCGCTACACCAGTGGTAGTGATCTAGATTGAGAGACCATTTAAGTTTGCAGGCAGTAGGAGAAGAGTCTCCTACTGCCACTAGCGGTCTTTCAAAGCATAAGCTTCCTGTTGTTGTTCTGCGAAGCCTAAGAGGGGGGTGATTCGATAGTAGTGATGGAGGCTTAATCCTTTGCTTTGCTGTGCATTGTAGTCATGGATAACTGAACTTCCACCGTATGAATATACTAGCTATGGCTAAAAGTCTTAGAGAGCCTGAGTTAAAGCCATATAATACTAATGGACTACTGGTCACAAACTCCTGAAATCCTTACGCAGATAGGGCTTGAGGCAAAAATGG
>NZ_JADBTZ010000022.1:0-16887 GCF_020245885.1 Microcystis sp. M165S2
GATAAAGCTACCACCTACCCAGGATGAACTCCTTTCTGATGATGGTATTCCCATGGAAACCCAGCGACACGGACTGCAAATGCAGTTATTAGTCAGACCTCTCTCCCAATGGTTAAAAACTCAAGGACGAGAAGCGTTTGTCGGGGGCAATATGTTTGTTTATTTTAGCCCCAATCAAGTGCGTAACGAGGATTATCGCGGACCTGATGTATTTGTGGTGTTGGACGTGCCTCGAAGAGAACGGAAAAGCTGGGTCGTCTGGGAAGAAGAAAAAGCTCCTGATGTGGTGATTGAGTTGCTTTCTGAAAGTACAGCCAAAAAAGATAAAGAAGAGAAAAAGCTGATCTATCAGAATCGTTTGCGGGTGACAGAATACTTTTGGTATGATCCCTTTGACCCAGAAGATTTAGCGGGACATCGCTTAGAAGGGGGCGTTTATAAATCTTTAAACCCAGATGCTCAAGGAAAGTTCAGCAGCGAAATCTTAGGTCTGGTGTTAGTGCGCTGGCAGGGAATTTATGGGGATGAACAAGAGCCGATTACTTGGCTGCGTTGGGCAACACCAGAGGGGCAATTGCTCCCCACCATAGAGGAGTTGGCAGAGCAGGAAAAGCAACGAGCCGAACAGGAAAAACTACGAGCCGAGCAGGAAAAACTACGAGCCGAGCAGGAAAAGCAGCGAGCCGAGCAGGAAAAACTACGGGCTGAACGCTTGGCGGCGCAATTGCGATCGCTAGGGGTTGACATTGATGATAGTTTATTGTGATCCGTTATTTATCATAATGTCCATAGCTGGTGTAATATGCTCTGATGACCAATCTTCTAACAAACGACTTAAATCATATTCTTGCCCATACTAAAACCCTGTGGGAAGAACTGCGGGGACAACGAATATTTATTACTGGAGGTACAGGCTTTTTTGGCTGTTGGCTTTTAGAGAGTTTTATCTGGGCCAATGATCAGCTAGACTTAAAAGCATCGGCGGTTGTTTTAACCAGAAATCCTGATATTTTCAGGCAAAAAGCTCCTCATTTAGCCAATCATCCCGCTATTCAATTCCATTGGGGTGATGTTAGGTCATTTGAGTTTCCTGAAGGGGAGTTTTCTCACATTATCCACGCTGCAACGGATGCAAGTTCTCTAGTGCATCAAGAAAATCGTCTTTTTGTGCTGGATACTACAATACAAGGAACCCGACGAGTGCTAGATTTTGCTAAAACTTGTGGCACCCAAAAATTGTTACTGACTAGCTCAGGAGCAGTTTATGGCAAACAACCCCCGGATATCAGTTATATTCCAGAAAGCTATCAAGGGGCACCGGATGTGAGTTCTCCTAACTCCGTTTATGGAGAAGGAAAACGGCTTGCAGAATTATTAAGTGTTTTGTATGCTAAGGAATATGGGATAGAGTCCAAAATTGCCCGGTGTTTTGCTTTTGTTGGTCCCTATTTACCTTTAGATGAATCTTTTGCCATTGGCAACTTTATCAAAGACATTTTGGAGGAAAAAACGATTCACATTAAAGGAGATGGGACTCCCTATCGTTCCTATTTATATGCTTCAGATTTGATGATTTGGTTATGGACTATATTATTTAAGGGTGAATCTTGTCGTCCTTATAATGTCGGTTCAAATGTGGAAATCAACATCAAAGACACGGCCCTAGCAGTGGCACAAATTGCTGGAAAACCTAATTCTGTAACGATTGCTCAAGAACCGGTTACCGGTCAAAGGACCCAAAGATATGTACCGGATACCCAAAGAGCTTTACAAGAATTAGGACTCAAGTCAACGGTTGATTTACCCACCGGGATTAAAAAAACCCTAGCATGGTATCAACAAAGACTAACAAAAACTGATGATGATCGAGGAGATTAACTCATGAAATTTCAAGGAAATGAACTCCGCCAAACCGTTCTGAGGATGGCTTTTGCTGGTTCAACCGTGCATATTGGCTGTGCCTTTTCTATTATCGATATTTTGGCTGTTCTCTATCGTTCTTACTTAAATCTAGGGAATGGTCAACCGGAGTCCCCCGGTAGAGATTATTTAATTCTCAGTAAAGGTCATGGAGTAATGGCTCAATATGCTTGTATGTATGAATTAGGCTGGCTAACAGATAAAGACATTGATAATTACTTTGGCAATGGTACAATTCTTAAGGGGTTATCTGATGCTCATGTGCCTGGTTTAGAAGTAACTTCAGGGTCTTTAGGTCATGGTTTATCTGTGGGGGTGGGGATAGCTTTAGCAAGTAAAATGAAAGAAACTGGACAGCGTTGTTTTGCCATTGTGGGGGATGGAGAAATTAATGAAGGTTCGATTTGGGAAGCCTTACTTTTTGCCTCTCATTTTCAACTGTCTAACTTGTTAGTCATTGTAGATGCTAATGGTTATCAAGCGATGGGTTCGACTCAAGAAGTTATGAATTTAGGTCAAATTGCCGATAAATTTAGGGCTTTTGGTTTTGACTGTCGAGAAGTGAATGGTCATGACGAAACAGCCTTAGATCAAACTTTGAAAGAATTATTAGAACTGTCTTCCCCTTGTCCTAAAGCTATTGTTGCTCACACGGTTAAAGGGAAAGGTGTTTCTTTCATGGAAGATAATAATGTTTGGCATTATAGCCGCTTAAATCGGGAGATTTATGCCCAAGCTAAAGCTGAATTAGAACCTCAAGTTTACAAGGACAAATTAAGTTTATGAGAAACGCTTTTTCAGATGCTTTAGTCAAATTTGCTTTAGGGGATGAGCGAGTTCTGTTATTAACCGGGGATCATGGTTATGCTTTATTCGATGATTTTCGTCAAGCTTGCCCTAAACAATATATCAATGCGGGGGTGGCCGAACAAAATATGGTAGGGGTGGCGGCAGGACTCGCTAAATCCGGGTTTTTCCCAGTAGTTTATGGTTTAAGTTCTTTTCTGCCGATAAGAGTTCTAGAACAAATTAAGTTAGATATTTGTTATGAACAATTAAAGGTTTTATTGATTGGAGATGGCGCTGGAGTGGTCTATAGTAGTCTGGGTTCTAGTCATCAGTCTACCGAAGATATTGCCGCTTTAAGGGCTTCACCTAATATCTCGATTCTCTCCCCGGCAGATGCCTCCGAAATGACTCAATGTATGAATTGGGCTTTTAACAGTGATAGACCAGTTTATTTACGCATGGGTAAGGCAGATTTAGGGGTAATTCATGAGACTTTACCTAATCTTGATACGGGTAAACTTTACCCCGTTAAACCAGGCACCGGCAACCTTGGATTTTTGGCGACAGGTTCGATGGTTAAAACTGCTCTAGAAGTAGCCCAAGAATGGGATAATAGTGGGGTGTGGAGTGTTCCTTTTATTAAGCCTCTTGATGTCCAACAAGTGAGAGAGATTTGTCAGCAATACCAAGCTATTGTGGTGATAGAAGAACATTCTATCTATGGGGGGTTGGGTTCTGCTATTTCTGAAATTGCCAGCACCTATCATCCCAGTTGGATTTGTCGCATTGGTATTGAAGATCGATTTTCTCAGTTTTGCGGAACTTATCAATATTTGATGCAAGAACATCGGCTAGATGTTGCCTCAGTTAAGGAAAAAGTTAGAAATTTTATGTCACGATTGTAGAAAGTAGAAAAATGTATCTAATCCCAAAAAGCAAATTTGTTAGATTTTTGTTGGTTGGAGTAATTAATACCTTATTTGGTTATTCCGTCTTTGCCTTGCTGATCTGTCTGGGATTAGATTATCGCTATTCCTTACTGATCGCTACTATTTGCGGGGTATTATTCAACTTTAAAACTATCGGGGCTATCGTTTTTAAAGACCAAAATAACCGACTACTAGCTCGCTTTATTGGTGTTTATTTAGTGATTTATTTATTAAACGCTGAATCCTTACGAATTGTCAAGATGCTAGGAATTAATATGTTAGTGGCACAAGCTATCTTAGTATTGCCTCTAGCAATTATTTCTTATTTTTTAAATAAAACCTTTGTTTTTAGAGGAAATAGATAATGAAGAAAATTACTATAATGACTCCTTGTTATAATGAAGAAGGAAATATTGAAGACCTTTACTTGCGAGTTAAAGAAGTCTTTAATCAGTTACCTAACTATGAGTATGAACATCTTTTTATCGATAACGCTTCCCAAGATAAAACTATAGATGAATTAAAAAAAATTGCTCAAAAAGACCCCGGGGTCAAGGTCATCGTTAATGCGAGAAATTTCGGTCCCGTTCGTTCTGTTTACTATGGTATTCTTCAGTGTTACGGAGATGCGGTTATTTTGATGGTAGCAGATTTGCAAGATCCTCCCGAATTAATCCTAGAATTTGTCAAGAAGTGGGAAGAAGGCTATAAAGTTGTTAAAGCGGTTAAAACTCCGATGAAAGAAGGAGCTTTTTTCTATTTTGCCAGACAAATTTTTTATTATTTAATGGATAATCTTTCAGATATAAAAGTTACTAGAAACTTTACAGGTTTCGGGTTATACGATCAGAAAGTCATCAATGTTCTACGAGAGATTAACGATCCCTATCCCTATTTTAGGGGACTCATCGAAGAGTTAGGTTTTGAAAGTTTCTCTTTTGAGTATCAACAACAACGGCGAAAACGGGGTATTAGTAGTTACAACTTCTATCGATACTATAGCGAGGCGATGCTGGGTATTACCAGTCACTCCCAAGTTCCCCTCAGACTGGCGACCATGTTAGGCTTTGCTTTGTCCCTCTTGAGTCTGGTAGTGGCGTTAGGTTATTTAATCGCCAAATTGTTGTTCTGGGATTATTTTCCTTTAGGAACCGCACCAATCATGGTCGGACTATTTTTACTCGCTTCTGTGCAACTATTTTTTATCGGCATTATTGGGGAATATATTGGCTTAATGCACATGAGAATTTTAAAAAGACCTTTAGTTGTCGAACGGGAACGGATTAACTTTGAGTGAGTTATCTTATGTAAGGACAATCAAATGATAAATAACCAAATTGATTTACGGTGGTGGCTACTGAGTAACTTGGCAAATGTTCAATCTTTGTCAATTATTTACAGAATATCGGTAATAGTCACTTTTATTATCTTCATTTCTTTCGCTTTTTCTCCTCTCATATTCCTGAGAACTCCCACGAGTAAGATTCAGAAGTTTTTATTGTCAAATCTAATATTTATTACATCTTTAGTGACTTTTATTTTAGCAGCACGCTGGCCAGGTTTCTTGCCACCAATGCTAAACCCCGATGAGGCACTATTTACCGCAGGTGCGCTCAAACTGTTGAAAGATCCAGTTTTCTGGCGTGCGGTAGATACAGGTTCATCTGGACCTCTCAATGTTTATCCTCTGACTCTACCAGCTTTTTTCGGGTTCAGAATTGAATATGCTAGTAGTCGAGTGATCGGCTTAATCATGATAATTGCTGCTATTGTTTGTCTTTATTATGCTTTATCCACTCTCTACGATAAGAGCCTTTCTCGCCTAGCAATAGTTCCCGTTGTTACAACTGTCGCCTTAATGACATTTTTTGACTATGTGCATTATACAAGTGAACATTTTTCGGTGCAATATTAAGTGTGGCTTTGTTAATCGTTTGTAAATATTATGCTGGTAATTCATCTAATCCTAATCACCTGATATTTGCCTTGGGTTTTATCCGGGGAACTACTCCTTTGGCAAAAATGCAGTCAGTTCCTATAGCTTTCTCAATTGCTTGTATATTTTTGCACATACTCTGGCTAAAAAGCAGAGCAAGAGGTCAGGTCAATTCATCAGGAGTTTTGCTGCTTTCTTTCTTGGGGGAATGTTGTTCTCGGCTTTAGTCCTACTATAGCAAATAATGGGTTATTTAGGACGCTTTCAATTTTCAAACTCTTATCTGAACAGGGTTTCAGCGATGGATTGTCCTAAGCACCTTGGTCTTTGCTATATATCTAACAATTTTCTCAATATATGATGCTTTCTGGAAATCTTATATACAACAGAATTTATTGATTTATTCTAGCCATGGTTTGATGGGAGACGTAAATCAACTAAGCTTTTTCGGAAAAATCAACATATTTCTTCGGATGTTAAGGGGAGTGCAAGATACACAGAGATTATTTTTATTAACAGCAATTGTCTTGATATTAGGAGTACCATTTTTAATAATAAAGCGTGTTTCCTTAAGCCAAAATAAAGAAAAGTCCAAGACATTTTGCTTTGTCTATTACAGTTTATTTATTTTGGTTGCATCGAGTTACTCAGTTATTAGACCAGGGAACGGGTTTACTCATTATTTGCTGTTTCTAATCATACCTAGTGGATTTCTCATCGGCGTTTTTATGGGTGAACTGGCACAAGTCTTACAAGTGTCAAAATTAACTCGTTCAAACTTAAAGTTCTCTCTCTTAACAGGTGTCATTTTGATTACAGTTGCTAGTAGTTTTTTAGAATTTGCCACAACGATAACATCAGATAATGTTTACCTTAATAATCGCAGAAGATTTGCTAAAAATTATCTTAGTCCGATTGCAAAAACTATTCTAAATTATGCTTCTCCTGGTGAATCTATGGCTGTCTGGGGATGGGCATCAGAGTTATATGTTGACACGGGACTGGTAACAGCGACAATAGATAGTGTTTCCCTTTGGCAAATCCTACCAGGTTCACTGCAAGAATATTTTTTGAAAAGATACGCAGACGATCTGATTAATTCTAATGCTAAGTTATTTGTTGATGCTGTGGCTCCAAGAATGTTTTTCTTTACCGATAGAGAAACTCAGGGACACGAATTTTTTCCTGAAATTGCTAGGGTTATCAATGAAAATTATCGGCTAGTTGATGAAGTTCAAGGAGTTCGTATTTATCTTAAAAAATAATCCTACGCTGTCTTACCTCTTGTTCTTGGTTAAACAACCACTGAAGTGGTTACTACTAACCTGGAAGCTTGTAAACCAGATTTGATGACCGAATAAATATAGAATCTTTTCGCTAATTGTCTTGGAGAGATGGGTTAGTTATAATGACAAGTCGAGGATTTTCTGACGGAACTCTACTGGATAGGATTTCATTCGTTGTGCAATTTTGCTATCGTTAACGTTATACTTCATGTTTATGAGAAAGGCTATAATTGAACGAATAATCTCTTTTAACCAAACGTTTACGGGTAATTAAAGGAGAGTTTACCAGTCATTAATCCTTGAACTCTAGGGTAGTAAGGGCATCTTCATCGCTACAGTATGAGTAACGCTACCTTTACAGAAAATTTTAACACTTTTACTGGTTCGGGATTCGCCCCGATTCCGAGTCTAGGTCAGCTAGATTCCGACCTTTGGATTATTTCCGGTCTTTCCGATGGCAGTATGACCTATGGGGACACCCGTACTTCTTCAGGAGATTTTGCCAGAGGACAGACATCTAACCGCGTCACCACTGGGGGAGTTTATGCTTTCAGCATCGCTTCGGGAAATAATGCTTTTGGGGTACAACCCACAGGAGATGATTTTACCCCTGGCGCTATCACCCTACGCTTACAGAATGTCACTAATAGCTTAGTGGATTCGATTACTCTTTCCTATATCATCCGTTTTCGCAACGACCAAAATCGGGCCAATTCTCTCAATTTTTCCTATTCTGGGGACGGAAATAGTTTTACTGCTGTTAGTAGTTTAGACTTTATCACCCCGGGTAATCTGGACAGTTCCGGTTGGCAGTCGGTAACTCGTTCTATTACCCTTTCTGGATTAAGTATCGCCGCTAATAGTAATTTTTTCCTGCGTTGGACGGGGGATGATGTTAGTGGTAGCGGTAATCGTGATGAATACGCAATTGATGATATTGCCGTGACTGGTTTAGCCGCTCCCGGTACAGTTGTTCCGCCCACTCCTACCCTCGTAAAAATCCATGAAATTCAAGGTACGGGTTTAGTCAGTCCAATTTTAAATCAATTGGTGACTGTAGAAGCGATCGTGGTGGGAGATTTCCAGGGTAATCCGGGATTAAGTGGTTTTTATCTCCAGGAGGAAGATAGCGACAGCGATAGTAATCCTCTGACTTCGGAAGGTTTATTTATTTTTGAAGGCAATATCCCGATTATTAACGTTATTATCGGCGATAAAGTTAGGATTACAGGAACAGTTAGTGAATTTGGTAACGCGGGGGTATCCTTAACCCAACTGAGCAGCATCACAGAAGCGTTAATTATTTCTAATAATAATCCCTTACCCACGGCCGCCACTATTAGCAATCTCTCGGCAGCCAATGCTCAACCGCAAGTTTTAGAAGCTTTTGAAGGAATGCGGACAACTTTCGCCGAAACTCTCTCCTTAACCGAATATTTCCAACTTGGTCGTTTTGGTAGTGTGGTTTTATCCTCTGGGGGACGTTTACAGCAACCCACTAACGTTACCAATCCGGGGACAGATGCCAATACTTTACAAGCGAGCAATAATCTGCGACGAATTACCCTGGATGATGGCAGTAATCTCACTTTTCCGACGACTTTATTCGGACGTGGTGGCAATCCCCTCAGTACCAGTAATATTTTACGGGCCGGGGACGCAGTAACGGGATTAACCGGAGTTTTAGACCAACGTTTCGGAGTCTATCGCATCCAGAATAACCAGGGTGTGGACTTCCAAGCGGTGAATAATCGCTCAGAAACGCCCACTAATGTGGGGGGTAGGCTAAAAATTGCCAGTTATAACGTCCTTAATTACTTTACCACCATCGCCAATGGCACTAATAATGCCCGGGGTGCCAACAGTATCAACGAATTTCAGCGTCAAGAGGAGAAATTAGTCACGGCGCTTATCGGTCTTGATGCCGATGTTTTCGGGTTGATAGAATTGGAAAATAACGGCGATGGGGCGATATCTAAGCTTGTTAACGCTTTAAATGCCGTTGCAGGTGCAGGAACCTACGCTTTTATCCCCACAGGTACAATTGGCACCGATGCGATTAAGGTGGGAATCATCTACAAACCCGCTCAAGTTACCCCTGTAGGTGATTTTAAGATCTTAGACAGTAGCGTTGATCCTCGTTTCGATGATACTCGCAATCGTCCCGCCCTAGCACAAGCCTTCCAAGAAGTCAATACCGGTGCCAAATTTAATTTAGTCGTCAATCACCTAAAATCAAAAGGTCAATCGGGCTTAACTAATACAAGTGATCCTAACTTCGATCAAGCGGATGGTCAAGGTTTCTGGAATGCCAGTCGCACCAATGCGGCCTTAGCCTTAAAGGATTGGATAGCTACAGACCCCACTAATAGCGGTGATGGGGATTATTTAATTATCGGGGATCTCAATGCCTACGCCCAAGAAGACCCAATTCGAGCGCTCGAATCCGCCGGATATACGAATTTAGTAGGTCAATTTGGGGGTATTAACGCTTATTCCTACGTTTTCAATGGACAAGCTGGTTATCTCGACCATGCTCTGGCTAATGCTAGTTTAGCCTCCCAGGTAACGGGAGTGACGGAATGGCACATTAACGCTGATGAACCTAGTGTTTTCGACTACGATGACAATATCGTTGACCCCGGGGAAAATCCCTCCAATCCTCCCTTAAACCCTTCTGCACTCTACCAAATTAATCCCTATCGTACCAGTGACCATGATCCCGTTTTAATTGGTTTAAATTTAACCACTCCCCAACCCTTTAAACTGCAATTATTCCATTTTTCCGACAACGAAGGTGGAATTTCAGCCCTTGATGATGCCCCGCGCATGAGTGCGGTGTTAAATGCTTTGCGACAGCAGGACATCGATAATGACGGTGTAGCTGGTTTTGCCAATACCCTCACCCTTGCGTCTGGAGATGCCTACATTCCGGGGCTATTTTTCGGGGCCAGTGAACAGGTATTAGGGGGAGTTGGCCGCGGCGATATCCAGATTCTCAACAATTTGGGAGTACAAGCGAACGCTTTTGGCAATCATGAATTTGACCAAGGTACAGCAGTTGTCCGTAATCTCATTCTTCCCAGTGGCAACTATCCGGGTACAAATTTCCCCTATCTCAGTTCTAATCTTAATTTTGCCCCCGATACCAACTTAGCCAGTTTAGTGACTGCCGATGGTCAGGAAGCGAGTACCATTGCTAATAAAATCGCTAAGAGTACGGTGATTACTCTGCCCGAAGGCGATAAAATTGGCATTGTTGGGGCAACTACCCCGATTTTACGCTCAATTTCCAGTCCGGGTAACGTGGGAGTTTCTCCTGCTAATCCAGATGACCTTGATGCTTTAGCGGCCATTATTCAAGCTTCCGTCGATGCACTTTTGGCCGCTAATCCGGGGATGAATAAGGTCGTTTTGTTAGCCCATATGCAACAATTATCGATCGAACAGGCCCTAGCAGAACGTTTACGCAATGTCGATATTATTGTAGCTGGTGGTTCCCATACTCGTTTAACCGACGAAAATGACCGTTTACGAGCCGGAGACACCTTCCAGGGCGTTTACCCCATTGTTAAAACTAACCCGGACGGAAAACCCGTAGCGGTAGTTAATACCGATGCCAATTATAAGTACTTGGGGCGCTTAGTTATCGATTTTGATAGCAATGGTCATATCATTCCCGAAAGCTACAATCCCAATATTAGCGGCGCTTACGCCACCGATGCCCAAGGGGTGACGGAAGTGGGGGGAACAGGATTAGAAGACCCCGAAATTCGGGGGATTACCAATTCCCTCAGAGAGGTTATTAACGCTCAAGAAGGCAATTTCTTCGGTTTTACGCGAGTTTTCCTCAACGGTCAACGGTCGGGGACAGGATTAGATGGAGTTCGTCAACAGGAAACCAATCTCGGCAATATTACCGCCGATGCTAACCTAGCTGAGGCCAAAAAAACCGATGCTAACGTGGTTATTTCCCTGAAAAATGGCGGTGGTATTCGCAATAGCATTGGCAGTATCATCGTTCCCACTGGTACAGAAGCAGTACGGGTAGCCCCCGAAGAAGTACCCGGAGTGAAACCGGCCGGGGGAATTTCGGAAGTAGCGATTAAAAATGCCCTCAGTTTTAATAATTCCCTCAGTCTCACCACTGTCACCGCTAGTGAGTTAAAGGGGATTTTGGAGTACGGTCTGGCGGCTAGTACAAACGACCCTGCTAATTCCCAAGGCCGTTTCCCGCAAGTGGGAGGAATGGCCTTCAGTTTCGACCTTGATGACCCCGCCGGCAGTCGGATAAAATCTTTGGTAATCAAGGATGAAAACGGCACAGTTATCGATGTGGTAGCGCAAAATGGCGCAATTGTCGGTGATGCTAATCGTAGCTTCCGCATGGTGACTCTTTCTTTTCTTCTTGATGGCGGTGATGGTTATACCATTCCCCAGCGCAATCGCGTCAATTTGCTAGGCAGTACACCCAACTTCACTGGTAACGCAACTTTTGCCCCCGATGGTACGGAACAGGACGCTTTTGCGGAGTATTTACGGGCGAATTTCTTCAATCAACCCTTTTTAGGGGAAGATGTGAGCAGAGAATTTGATACCCGTCTGCAAAACCTCAATTTCCGCAGCGATGAAGTTTTGCGTTCTACTCGTTCGGGTACGGCCGGCATTGATAATCTAGTGGGTACTACCGGTGATGATGTCTTAGTCGGGTTCCAAGGTCGCGACACCCTAACTGGTTTAGGTGGTAATGATTTCTTTGTTTACGTTAGTCTTAGCGATCGCAGTGATACTATTACTGATTTTACCGTCGGCAGCGACAAAATTGTTCTCACACAACTGCTTAATAGTTTGAATTACACCGGCAGTAATCCCATTGCTGATGGTTATATCACTTTTACTGGTCGTGGTAGCAGTACGGTTCTAAATATCGATACTGATGGTTTTGGAACTGCTGCCAGTCCTTTATCCCTAGCGTTAATTAATAACGTTGCGGTGGCAGCCTTGAATAACCTTGCCAATTTCCTATTCTAGTTTTTTTTGGTGGGCTATCAATGCCCACCTGAGTTTTTTTAAGGAGTAATTCCCATGAATAAAGTTGCTATGATCACAGGTTTAGCCCTAGCATATTTTGGTGTTAATGTCAATAGTTTGCAAGCGGCAAATATCACCTACAATTTTCAAGGTGTTATAACTTCTGGAAGTCTGACCGGGACTTATTCTGGTTCAGCTAGTTTCGATGATGGGGCGATTACAGGCGTGGATTTTGAATCTATACCCTTGAGCAATATTAGTTTTAATCTCCTCGGCCATAGCTTTAATCTCGCTTCGGCCGATGCCAATCCCGTGGCCAATTATTTCGATGGGACTTTTATTGGCATTGGTTATAGTGTCACCTCTACTAATGCCTTCTTTCCTATCGCTAATTTTGCCCTGACTAGCGGATTGTTTAACCTCAGTGAAGCGGCTTTTACCTATACTACTCGCTTGGGTATTGCGGGACAAGGTAGCCTAACTTTTAGCAAAGTTCCTGAACCTTCTATGGTTATCGGTTTAATTACTTTAGGAGGAATAGGTCTTGTCCTCCGCAAAAGGCTCTAACTAATTTGAGACTTCCTTAGCTAAAAACGCCTACCTCAAACTAATGGGTAGGCGTAGTTTATCGATTACTCTACCTAAAGTTTCTGTAAAACTTTGGCATAGACAAAATCAGCCAACTCTACCCTCCCCCCCACTTTTCTATATCGATTTAGTCTGATTGACGATTCGATCGTAAAATAGCAACAGATCAAGAGAGTACAGGTCAAATATGCCGAAATTTGTTATCTGGGGTAGTTATTGTGAAAACGTGCTGGAAAAACGCGCACCCTATCGTCAAGCGCATCTAGAGGGATTAAATCAACAGAAAGAACGGGGAATTCTCATTACCATCGGGCCAACGGCAGATTTAAGCCAAGTTTTCGGAATTTATCAGGCAGCCAGCGAGTCAGAAGTGCGGGAATTAATCGAAGCAGATCCCTACTGGCAAAATGGTATCTGGACAGAGTACCAAGTCAAAGAATGGATTCAAGCCATCTAAGGTAGCTATCAGCTATATTTTTCTATAAGGGTGTTGTCTTAAAGCTGACAGCTTTCCTACTTTTTGTTTATCGCCATGGTTTACATCAAAAAGGTCGAACTCTCACACTTCAAATCCTTCGGGGGAACAACTCCTATACCCTTTTTACCGGGGTTTACGGTGGTTTCTGGTCCAAATGGTTCAGGAAAGTCGAATATCCTCGACGCATTGTTATTTTGCTTGGGATTAGCTACTTCCAAGGGAATGCGGGCCGAAAGATTACCGGATTTAGTCAATCACAGCTATAACAGTCAACGTCATAGCACCGAAGCGAGTGTTTCGGTGACTTTTGATATTGCCGATATGACCGGCGCAACCGATAGGGATTGGACGGTTTCCCGACGCTTAAAAGTGGCTAAGGGTGGCAGCTATACTTCTACCTACTATATCAATGGGGAAACCTGTACGGTTAGCGAACTTCACGACCAGTTAAACCGTTTACGCATCTATCCCGAAGGGTACAACGTGGTGTTACAGGGGGACGTAACCCGAATTATCAGCATGAATGCCAAGGAAAGACGGGAAATTATCGACGAATTGGCAGGAGTAGCCGAATTTGACCGCAAAATTGAGAAAACTAAGGAGAATATCGATTCGGTTAAAGAAAGAGAAGAACGCTGCCAAATTATTGCCACAGAATTGCAAAAATCTCTGGAAAAATTAGCACTCGATCGCATTAAAGCCGAAAAATACCAAAAACTCAAGGCCCAAGTCCAAGAAAAACAACAATGGGAAATTGTCCTCCATTGGCAAAATCTCCAGCAGCGCTGCCAGCAAGTAAAAGAACAAATTCAAGCTGGGGAAAAGGAAAAACAGCTTTTAACCGAGACTATCGCCAATTTATCCGAACAAATCGCCCAAAATAGTCAAGAATTAGAGAAACTCAATCAACAGGTCAAAGCTTTCGGGGAAGATGAACACCTGTCCCTGACTTCCCGATTAGCGAGTCAACAGGCCAAACGACAACAACAGCAACAACGGCAAAAAGAGTTAGAAAACCTCGAAAAAGAATCTCAGACACAGAAAACCAGACTTTTAGAGGAAATTAATCGCTACAATCTCGAATTAAATCAGATTACTGCTGAAAAAAGCCGTTTAGAAACTGCAATTTTACCCAATCTCCTACTGACAACCCAAACCGCAAGGGAAACCCTAGAAACCCATCGTCTGCAAGCAAGTAGTCTCGCGGAAGCGTCAGAAGCTTGGGTAAAAGAACAAAGTGACCTTTCCCGCAATATTACCCGTCTTCAGGAACAATTAAACCCCTATCGTAGCCAACGGGCCCAATTGACCGAAAGATGCGATCGATTGCAAACTAATATAATAGAAGCTGGTCAACGTCTGCAAGAATTAGAGCAATTTATTAGCACAAAAACAGAAGAAAGTCAAGAAATATTGCAAAAAATTAATAATTCTGAACCCGATATCCAAAATTTAGCCCAAAAACTCACCATTGCCGAACAAAATCGCGTTATCAGTCAGGACACCCAAAAACGTCTGCTAAAGGAACAACGGGACAAACAGAGGGAATTAGATAAACTGGAAGCGACCAAGCAAGCTCAACAGGAGGTCCAGGGAACCTATGCTACTCAAATATTATTACAGTCAGATTTGCCCGGAATCTGCGGATTAGTGGCACAATTAGGCGAAGTAGAGGAACGTTATCAAATTGCTCTTGAAATCGCAGCCGGAGGTCGTTTAGGTCATGTAGTCGTCCAAGATGATAGCGTTGCGGCTGCCGGAATTGCCTTGCTAAAACAGCGTCGCATCGGTCGGGCTACTTTTTTACCCCTGAATAAAATTCGTCCTCCCCGTCCCCAAGATATTTCCTCTCTGCGTCATGCGCGGGGTTATCTAGATTTAGCGGTGAATTTAGTTAAGTTTCAATCCCAGTATCGGGAGGTTTTTAACTATATTTTTGGCAGTACGGTGGTTTTCGAGGATATAGACTCTGCACGTTATTATATCAATCAATATCGCATCGTTACTTTGGATGGAGAGTTATTAGAGATGACTGGTGCTATGACTGGAGGCAGCCAACCGACGCGATCGGGGCTGCGTTTTGGTAAAATTTCTCCGAAGGAGTCTAGTGAAGCGGAATCTCTACGGGAAAGATTAGCAGAAATCGATCGCATTCTTACCCGCAACGAAGAAAAAATTACCCAAATTAATAATCTTATCAGTCAGTTAACCCAACAGTTAACCGAAACCCGTCAGAGTCATCGAGAAAATCAATTATCTCTACAACAATTAAGCAAGGATTTACAACGTTTAACCACAGAAAAAGAGGATTTAACCCGTCAATTATCGGGCCAGCAAGAGGAAATTACTATTTCTCGTCAACGGTTAGAAGTATTAACTAGAGAAATTCCTGAGTTAGAGTTATCTTTACAGCAAGAACAGGAGAAATTAACTGCTTTAGAGGCCAATCATACCCATAGCGAATGGCAACAGGTACAGGGAATAATTCGTAGTCAAGAATTAGAGTTACAAACCCAAGAAAATCACCTCGCTACAGTCCGCGAACAGTTAAAAGATTTACAAAATCAACAAATCAGACTAGAGGAAAAAAGTCAAGATTCTGCGGATAGAATTATTGAGATTGACAAGATAATTACCGATGCAGTTAATCAGAGAAATATCGGTAATCTGGAGATAGAAAAACTTGATCGCCATATTTTAGAAATCAATCAAGCTTTACAACAATTATCGCAACAACTAGGGGAAACCAAGCAAAAAAGAGACCAATTAGAGACAGTTTTGCGACAACAACAAAACCAGCAACAACAGGCTATCTGGCAATCGGAAAAGTTAGTCAACAATCAAGAGGAAAGACAAACATTACTAACCACTTTACAGACAGAAATTAGTCAACTAGAAAGCGACTTACCCAATCCCTTGCCCGAAATTCCCGAAAGTGATCGAGATTTCGAGAAAATTCAAAGCGATATTCGGCAGTTACAAAAGAAATTAGAAGCTTTAGAACCGGTGAATATGTTAGCTTTAGAAGAACACCAAAAAACTAAAGAGAGATTAGATGAACTATCAGAAAAACTGCAAACTCTAGAAGGAGAAAGAACCGAACTACTTTTACGGATAGAAAACTTTACCACCCTCAGATTTAATGCTTTTCAGGAAGCATTTACTGCCGTTAACGAAAACTTTAAGACTATATTTGCTACCCTGTCCGATGGTGATGGTTACTTACAACTAGAAGACGAAAATGACCCCTTTAATGGTGGATTAAATCTGGTGGCACATCCGAAAGGAAAACCCGTACAGCGATTAAGTTCCATGTCTGGGGGTGAGAAATCTTTAACCGCTTTAAGCTTTATTTTTTCCCTACAAAGATATCGTCCTTCTCCCTTTTATGCGTTTGATGAAGTGGATATGTTTTTAGATGGGGCCAATGTAGAGAAATTGGCCAAAATGATTCAAAAACAAGCACAACAAGCGCAATTTATTGTCGTTAGTTTGCGTCGGCCCATGATTGAAGCATCGGAAAGAACCATCGGTGTCACCCAAGCGCGGGGAACTCATACACAGGTACTAGGAATTAAAGTTTAACCTAAGACGCAAGTGGGGTGTGGGGTGTGGGGTGTAGGATGTGGGGTGTGGGGTGTGGGGTGTAGGGTGTGGGGAAAATAAATAAAATAATCTCCTGAATCCTGACTCCTAACCCTAGGAACAGGAAACCCCACTTATAACCTCTCCCAGACAAGCCAGACAAAGTTAAGTTATCGAAAATTTGGGTTAAAACCCCGTCCTTTGAGGACGGCTTTAAGCTACAATGGAAAAAGCGATAACCAAGCTAAAAACTGAACCTTGACAACAGATAGTAAGGGGTTTCGTTCAGAAAAGACTTCAAATTCGGCCTTGAACGAGTAAAACTTTCTAGGAAATAAGGTTGAA
>NZ_JADBTZ010000220.1:0-3141 GCF_020245885.1 Microcystis sp. M165S2
ACCTTAGCCGTTAAGCTTCTATGCTGCTTGACCCGTCACCATTACATTTTCAAGGGCGATATTTGTTCCGAGGTACAAAGGAGCGGGAGGTTTCCGTGATCCCTGACGCGCTTTACCGCTTTCTGTATTCTAGCGAAATCCCTCGAAAGTGGAAAGGCTACCGCGTTAGTTTCATTTTGGTCGCGATTCATCTCCCTTTAAGCAAGGGCGGCTCTAACGGGAGTCCTCTCGCGACCTTGAGATAGGGGAAATTATAATCAAATCCGTCTGAGAAGGACGGGTTATTTAGATTAAAAACTGATTTTATTGTAATTTACTAGACAGTCTTAGGGGTGAATTTTGCTTGTCTATCAGTGAAGATAAATATCGTCGGCTGCGTCAGGAATTAATCGGGGGAATTTTTGCCCTGATTGTGGTATTTTTGCTGGGTACGCTTTGGTATCATCTGATCGAGGGTTGGAGTTGGCTAGATTCGGCCTATATGACGATTAGTACCCTCGCTACCGTCGGTTTTGGCGAAATTAATCCCCTAGGTGAACGGGGACGACTGTTTACAATGGTTTTGATCGTGATGGGAGTAATCACGATCGGTTATATTGTTAATCGCTTGACCGAAGCTTTAATTCAAGGCTATTTTCAAGAGGGACTCAAACAGAGACAGGAGAAACGCGTGATCGATCGACTATCGGAACACTATATCATCTGTGGTTTGGGTCGCACAGGCAGACAGGTGGCGATCGAATTTCACGCCGAAAATATTCCTTTTGTAGTCATTGATACAGACCCCCTACAGGTAAATCGGGCCAAAGAATTAAATTATATTGTTGTTCAAGGAGATGCCACCTTAGATAAATCTTTACAAATGGCAGGAATTGAACGCGCTATTTGTATTGTGGCCGCTTTAACTTCCGATGCGGAGAATTTATATACAGTTTTGTCTGCTAAAACTCTTAATCCGAAAATCCGCGCCATTGCTAGGGCCAGTACCGAGGAAGCAGTACAAAAATTACAACGGGCCGGGGCCGATGCGGTGGTATCTCCCTATATTACCGGCGGTAGAAGATTAGCGGCCGCAGCCCTACGACCCCAGGTGATGGATTTTGTTGATGGGATTTTAACCGGAACCGATCGATCGTTTTATATGGAAGAATTTTTAATCGATCCGAGGACTTGTCCCTGTGTCGGTTTAAGTCTTAGTCAAGCACATTTAAGATCTCGATCGGGGGCGTTAGTTTTGGCTATACGTCGGGCTGATGGTACGCTAATAGGGGGACCGACTGGCGATACGGAATTAATGGCCGGGGATCTGTTAATTTGTATGGGAACGGCCGAACAATTACGCAGTTTAACTCAGATTTTAATCCCTATGCGATCGGATGGTTTACGTTTACCGAAGCATTAGTTAAAGGGTCAATAAAAAATCTGCTGGTAGCATTGCGGGAACAGGGGAAACAGCAAAATCTCTTAGGTTTCGCGTTATGATTATTTCTAGCTTTTCCGATTCAGCAACGGCACTGGTAACGGCATCTTCAAAATCTTTCATCGGACTTGTCAATGCTTGCCTAATTATTGCATCTGTCACCCTAGCAACTTGCAAATTCTCTAGAAGACTTATCACCAATTTTCTTGAGAATTCTCTTCCGTTTTCTCTTGACAAAATATAATAAATATTAGTGACGGCATGACCAGAAATATATCCTTGAGTTTTACCTGTCTTAACTGTATTTAATGCTTGTACAGATGCTTGAAAATGTGGTTCACGCTTACCCAAAACATCTAGCAATACATCACTATCGAATAAGACTCGTTTCACCGATACTTCTCCACTAAATAATCAATATACGATTCTTTGGGGTCTTCTGAGCCTAAATCGACAACCCCCACTAAGTCTCTTGTCCAAGGATCAAGATCGCTTAAATCATCTGTTAGGGAATGAGAGGTAGTTTCTGAGGATACATTCTGACGAAAAACACGACCATATTCTAATGCTTTCTGAAAAGCCTCCTGATCAGAAATTGATCCAGAAAGATTATCTAACCAGTTTTCAGACGAAGATTTTTCAGTTTCCAAATCGACCAAACCTGTTAAATTTTGTCTAGAGGCATCAAGATCATTGAAATTATCTGTTAGGGAATGAGAAGTAGTTTCTGAGGATACATTCTTAGGATTAAATCGCTCTTGAATTCTGAAAATTATTAAACTATAATAGGCTCTCAGTTGTGTGACTAAACTTGATTTGTCAGTATCTTGGAAATATTCGGTTATAGTACGATTAGAAAACGAGAGAGCATTCTGAGCAAACTTTTTAATTTGCTCTAGTTCTGAATCGGCAAACATATCAATAAACACATCTATCGTTTCTGAGAGAATCAGTGAACCTTCCACCACTCTGATTAAATCGGCTTTTTCTTCACCAGTCCTTCCCTCATTGATCTTAGCAAGACCGCTAAATAATTGATTATAGGCAGTAATTTGATTAGTAAATTGGTCTATATATCGGATTAATTCCAGTGCTGAATCCTCATCTCTATACTGTTTCCATACCTGAAACCAGAGTTGATTAATTCGCCCAAATATATCGGCTCTTGCTTGATAAGTTTTAGAGTTATCCTTAACTCGATCGAGTAAAATCTTAGTTTCCTGTAGTAAATTATCCAGTATTATCCGATCAGAATCGGTGACAATTTTATCCAGTTTATCGGTAATCTCTTGTAGATTTTCTAACAAAATTTGTCCTAAATTTTCCCGTTCGACCGAACTTGGCAGACTATTCATCGTATTTAACGCTCCTAAGACTGAAGATCACACAGAAATGAGTAGTCAAAATCATCAGCCCTAAACCTCCATTGTAACAATTTTGGGGTCTGAAAGGGTGATTATAGTTACTATAGCCTCTGAGGGAGATAGATTGATTACTGTTCACTCTTAATTCCCCTGACTCGGAGACTACTGGCTCCTTGCTCCTCAATCTAGCGTCTGTGAGGAATTCAGAAATTGAGGTTGACATCCTCACCGCCGTAAACGGACGGTGATTCCCAAACCTCACGATTTGAGTTTCTGCTTCTTTCCCGAAGGATTTTTCGCACCTGCCTTAACAGATTTACTCTGTTCTGGTCTTATGGTCGCTCTACAGACTGACAC
>NZ_JADBTZ010000221.1:0-19485 GCF_020245885.1 Microcystis sp. M165S2
ATCAGTTATCAGTTATCAGTTATCAGTTATCAGTTATCAGTTATCAGTTATCAGTTATCAGTTATCAGTTATCAGTTATCAGTTATCAGTTATCAGTTATCAGTTATCAGTTATCAGTTATCAGTTATCAGTTATCAGATTAAAGTGGTAAGTTTTAAATTTTAAGTTTTAAATGATATTATTCACCGATCAATCTTCACTAATTACTAATTACTGTTCACTAATTACTGTTTACTGTTTACTGATTACTGTTCACTGATTACTGTTCACTGATTACTGTTCACTGATTACTGATTACTGATTACTGATTACTGTTTACTGATTACTGTTTACTGATTACTGTTCACTGATTACTGTTTACTGATTACTGTTTACTGTTCACTGATTACTGATTACTGTTCACTGATTACTGTTCACTGATTACTGATTACTGAAAATGACTTACTGTTTAGGAATTATCAATCGTTTTGGCATTGTTATGGGTGCGGATTCTCGTACGAATGCGGGAGTCGATTATATCTCGGCCTATCGGAAATTATTTGATTTTTCTCAGTCGGGAGAAAGAGTAATTATGGTCTGTACATCAGGCAATTTATCGATTAGCCAAGGAGTGATTCACGAACTAAAAAGAGATCTGCACAATCAAGAGGATAAAAATCTCCATGCTCTGACTCATCTCTACGATATCGCCCACTATATCGGTGATAAAAGTCGTCAAGTACAAGCTAGGGAAAGAACTTGGCTAGAACAAGATAAGATTGATTTTCAATGTAACTTTATTCTTGGGGGACAAATTAAAGGAGAAGAACCGCAATTATTCCTGATTTATCCCCAGGGAAATCATATTCAAGCCACCAAAGAAACGCCCTTTTTACAGATAGGTGAAACTAAATACGGTAAACCGATTCTCGATCGCACTATTACCTATGATACACCCCTAGAGGAAATGGCTAAATGTGCCTTACTTTCCATCGATTCGACCATGAAATCGAATATTTCCGTCGGACCGCCTATCTATTTGAGTATGTATGAAGCTAATAGCCTAACCCTACGTCATAAGTTACAATTGCGTCTAGGAGACCCCTACCTAGCCAAAATGCGAAAACTCTGGGAGGATTACGTCCGGCAAGCTTTCGAGGCTATGCCCAATGTGGAATGGCATTATACCGATGAAGACCCAAAAGAAGATATCATAATAGATTAAGTAACTCTTTGTGAATTAACTTTACAACTCGATGATCATTGTTACCTTGATGTTGGCAGGTAGTCTAGCTTGGTTTTTTAGTACCCTTGCTGGTGGCGGCAGTCCCCTGATTCTACTACCCGTTTTAGGTTGGTTTCTCGATGCTGCCGTCATTCCTCCAGTTTTGACCACGGGGATGCTAATCGGTAACGTCCAACGCATGGGAATGTATTGGCGCGCCATTGACTGGCCCTCGACGGTGTGGTATTTACCTGGGGCAATTATGGGATCTACCCTCGGCGCTTTTGTCTTTGCCCATTTACAATTCAAATGGTTGCCGCTAGTTTTGGGAATTTTTCTGGTTTTCTCCTCGCTTAAACAATTATTTCCCCAAGAAGAAAATCCTTTTTTTGAGATTAAAACCTGGTATTTTATGCCCTCGGGATTTATCTACGCTTTCCTGTCGGGATTAGTCGGTAGTACCGGCCCGATGATGAACCTGTTTTATATCAACTATGGGCTAGTTAAAGAACCAATGGTGGCAACGAAATCCGTTCACATGGTAGTGGTTCATGTGGCCAAATTAATCGCTTACGCGGCCTTTGGAGTTTTACATCTGCCCTTTCTTGGTTACGGTTTATTATTAGGATTAGCGGCCTGGCCAGGTAATTGGTTAGGACAAAAAGTTTTAGAAAAAATGAGTCCCCAACAATTTAAACAAGCAGTGATGTTATTCGTTTCGATGAGTGGCTTATTGATGATCTGGCGAGAACGCGGCATCATCTTTTAAAATTTTGCTGACAAAGGGACAAATTTTGCTAAAATACTAGATAAAGGTGAATTGTACTAACTCCATGTAATACACCGATAACCGTTAAAATTGCTCCTTGACTAACCCCGCAGCTGAAAATGACAGAAACCGCCAATTTTACCCTCGAACAAGGTTTAGAACGCTACCAACAGGGAGAAAGCGCCGCCAGTTTATTGCCGGAATTTAAACAATTAAGCGATCGCGCTCCTAAAAATGCCGCCGTTTGGTCCTGTTTAGCTTGGTTATATATGCTCACCGATAAACCGGAATTAGCCCTAAAAGCCGCCCAAAAAGCCGTAAAACTCGATAAAGTTTCCCCCCAAAACCGGATCAATTTGGTTTTAGCTATGTTAGAAACCAAAACCGCCGGAGTTAGAGAACATATCGAACTGGTGCAACAATTAGTTAGTTTAAACAAAGAAGTTCGCCAAGAAGTGGATGAAAATATCGCCGATGGTTTAGCTAGAAAACCCGATTGGAAAAGTTTAGAACGCATCAAAGCTTGGTTAAATGAATAAGAATATGGAATTATCAAGACAGTTATTACTCGGCTTAAAAGCCAATGATTTTCGGCATCCCATCGACCTAGAGGCAACTAATTCCCTCAAACAATTGCCTGGGTTAGATATAGCCGTGAGAAGTTTATTAGGTTCCGTAGCTGAAGAATTCTTTTACTTAAATAATATTGGTGCTAGTGTTTTGGTGGGAGAAAAACAATTACCCGACCTGCATAATCTACTCCTAGAAGCTTGCCGAGTTCTCGACTTAGAACCACCTCAATTATACATTCAACAAAACCCCGTTCCTAACGCCTATACCTTCGCCATGCGCGGCAAAAAACCGTTTATGGTTATACACACTTCCTTAATCGAAATGCTAAATCCCGCAGAAATTCAAGCGGTAATGGCCCACGAATTAGGTCATCTCAAATGTGAACACGGCGTTTATCTGACTTTAGCCAATATTATGGTCTTAGCGGCGGGATTACTGCCCAATTGGGGGACAATGTTAGCACAATCCCTACAACAGAGAATGTTAGCATGGGTGCGCTGCGCCGAGTTTAGTTGCGATCGAGCGGCATTATTGGCAGTTCAAGACCCAAAAATCGTCATGTCGGTGTTAATGAAGTTAGCCGGAGGTTCCCCCAGTCTCGCACCTTTATTAAATTTAGAGGCGTTTATCGATCAGGCCAAGTCCTACGATGCCGTCAGTGCCTCGGAAATGGGCGAAATGTTAAAGGGTTTGCAAACCCAACAGTTAACCCATCCCCTCCCCGTCCTACGCGCGCGAGAAATCGATCGTTGGGCCGGTTCCCCCGATTATCAAAATTTGTTAAAAGGGCCAAAAATGGGTTATAATAATAGAACTAATGCCAAGGGCGAATGGCGAAATTGGTAGACGCACCACACTCAAAATGTGGCGAGGCAGCCCCTCATGTCGGTTCGAGTCCGACTCCGCCCATCAAATTACAGTAATTTCTGGCTATTATGGTCTAGAAATATCCCAGAATATTAGCCTAGTTTAGATTTGATTAGTTTTTATCCTGATACTCATACCTGTATTAAGAATAAAATTATTTATCTCACACCAGGTCAGAATTTCTGGGTCTAATGTTTCCTTTTCTGGTGCATTGGGTTCTCCGATTGCCCAAACCACTAAATCTCTATTTTTTCTCCGTAATTGCTTAACATAAAATGGGTCAATATTGTCATCCATCAGATATTGCAACATCATAAACTTTGCCTTTTTGCTTGTCTTTCCGCTTTAATTTTCATTAATTTCTGTACGACAGTCGAAGGATTTTGTTTTGGTTACTCACGCATTTTTTGACCCCATTCTCACCCATCAGCTATGTAGGGTCTGCTGAAAAAGTTTTTCCTAGAAGCAGGGTGTAGGGTGTAGGGTGTGGGGTGTGGGGTTTTACCGATTTTGAGGGGGTCAATTACCTAATTTTCAGGGAAAAAGTACCTGAATTTCCCCCTGATCACTCCCATGCCAGGCACTTTTGGATTTCAAAAAGGTCGAAAAGTCTTATCCAACAAGGTTTTTAGATTTATTCAGCAAACCCTATGTATTGCTTAACTTATGCTTGGTTGTGGAGATAAGATAAAATTGTCGCCTAAACTTGTTCTCAACTCAGGGAAGGATAAATCTTAGGGATTTCTTCGGGAGTACCAGCGCAATAAATCTATTGATAAAGAATAGTTTCAATGCCAATCCGCAGACCTTTGAGCCGAAGGAAATGTTGGGATTAACCAGGATTTGTTATAATTAATCTTAATAGACAGTCGCTCGAGAGAAACAATATGTTAAATGCAGTGGAATTTAAAGCCAAAATCAAACAAGGTATCATCGAAATTCCCGAAGAATACCAACAGGACTTGAGGGAAGACAGCGAAGTTCAAGTTATTGTGATCAAACAAAATAAAAAAATATCAACCACTGGAATCATTGCCCAATTAACTCAGAAACCCGTTGCTGTTAAAGGTATTCGTCAATTAAATCGGGAAGAAATTCATCAGCTATAATTATGACCAATTCTCTTTATTTTTGTGATTCTAATATCTGGCTCTACCGTCTTTTAATAGACCCAGAGTGTAACGATGCTGCAGAAAGGCGAAAACGCAATCTAGCGGCCGCTTTAACTAGCAGGGAAAATATCTTAATCAGTACGCAAATTATTAATGAAGTTTGCGCTGTTTTATCCAAAAAAGCTAAAATAAGTGAAGTTCAAATTAGACAAATTATTCAAGAATTTTACGATGGATGTCTTGTTATTCAACTTGATCGCAATATTATTTTAAGAGCCTCTGATTGGGATAGTTTAATTGTAGCTAGTGCCTTAGCATCCGAGGCTAATATTCTTTACTCTGAAGATATGCAGGATGGATTAATAATATCCAATCAACTAACTTTAATTAATCCCTTTCGAGCGAGTTGATTATCAGTGTGATATTATTAAATTACTCATTAAATCAATAGTTATGAATAGGCAACAAAAGCGAGTTTTATCCCTATTTTCTGGCTGCGGGGGAATGGACTTAGGATTAGAGGGAGATTTTTGGGTACACCAAGACTGTGTTAATGAAAATATTCATCAAGATTGGATAGTAGAAAGACGGGAACCATGGCTAAAACTACCGCGCACTACTTTTGAAACTGTCTTTGCTAATGATATAACTAAAGCTGCCCATAATGCTTGGATTCCCTACTTTGAAAAAAGGGGTAAAAAGAATGTATTTCACTTGGGGAGTATTGTATATTTAGTCAAACAAGCAGAAAAAGGAGAGTTTCAGTTTCCCAGTAATATCGATGTAGTAACGGGAGGTTTTCCCTGTCAAGATTTTAGTGTTTCAGGAAAAAGAAAGGGGTTTAATTCTCACAAAAGTCACACGGGGAAACTACTAGACGAGAGTGAAGATAGTTTTCAGGATAATCGTGGGAAGCTTTATTATTGGATGAAAAGAGTTATTGAATTAACCTTACCTAAAGTTTTTATCGCTGAAAATGTCAAAGGTTTAATCTCTTTGGCCAATGTTAAAGATATTATAGAACAGGATTTTAGTGCCATTGGTAAAGATGGATATATAGTTATCCCTAAACTTCTCTTTGCTCCCGATTACGGAATTCCCCAAACTAGGGAAAGAATTATCTTTATTGGTTTAAATAAAACCTATTTAAAAGCGACAGCGATAGCACATCTAGAAAATAATGATATTTTTCCCCGTCCAACCCATGAATTTAAAACTTACAGTACAGTGGTTCAGATATTATCAGGTTTAGCAGAACCAGAAGATGAGTTATTTGACCTCTCACAAAAAAGCTACTCAAAAGCTAAATATTATGGTAAAACTCAGGGACAAATCGAGGTTAATTTACAGGGTTTAAGTCCGACTATTCGCTCGGAACATCACGGTAATATTGAATTTAGGAGATTATCTTTAGAATTAGGAGGCAAGATAGTTAATGAGTTAGAAGCAGGGTTAAAAATGAGACGTTTAACTGTGCGGGAATGTGCGAGAATACAGACTTTTCCCGATGATTTTCAATTTGTGCGTCAACAAAACAAGGGAGATGAAAAATATTCACTTTCGGCTACGGATGGTTACAAACTAATTGGTAATGCTGTGCCACCTTTACTTGCTTACCACATGGCTAAACATTTAGAAAATCAATGGGATTATTTGTTTGAAGATATTTATTCAGCTACCCAAAATTTATGTGTAGCATTGCCTTAATAATTTCTGCTAATTAGGGTTTGCTGAAAAAGTTTTTCGTGGGGGTAGGAGTCGGTCGTCAGGAGTCGGTCGTCAGTAGCCGGTCGTTTCAGGCTTTGTTGCCCTCTTTTTTTGTACCAGTTTATATACTATAAGAAGGATAATGCAAGGTTTTTGGCCCCTACCATTGGTGCGATAATATTATTGTCGGGGCGAATTGTATTCGCCCTCTTTTAATAACTTCTGCTGCTCACCATAAGTGAGAGAAAGTCACAAATATTAAGATGCACCCGTTCAGAATCAGGGAAAACTGCAAAATTTCCCTAACCCGAACTAACCTTGATTACAAAACCTTATGGGTGTGAGAATGTTGTTTGACGTTATCCTCCGTCCGCACGACATGAACAGCATTCAAGATGCGTTTTTTCTCCAGGGAAAAGTTTAAATCGTCTTTTTGGCTGCCCAAGGAGATTAACCCTTGCAGGTGGGGTTGATTTTTATAGGTGCGAGTGGCCGCAATCGCCCTTTCGACAAAATTCTCGCATAATTGGGTATTATCGGGAAAATTACTAGGTATTTGAGGATTATCGTCCTGAAAAACCTCTCCTAAACTCATAGCGCGGGCAAATTCGTAGGAAGTGGGAACTCCTTTGACAATTGCCTCTAGGGCTGCCGAGGGAATCGGTTCTAACACCGCCACTTTTTCTAATTCTCCCTCCTGTTTGAGAAAACAAATCGCTAAACCGAATACACAATAATCATCTTTTGTCAAGTCAGAAATGTTTAAGAATTGTGTCGCTGTGGCCATTATTTTTATCCTGAGTCGCTCTTTATCTAATCTTGCTGGTGATGAGCGATCGAATCAAGGTTTTTATTAAGAGATATGAAGGAGAAAAATTTAGCCGGGTTGGGCCACGCTAACGCATCCCCAGACGGAAAAAACTGAGAACTGTTAGACTAGAAACCAGCAGATTAACTGATAAACCAGCTTTATGTCACCCACTCTACTCATCTCCAAAGAACTCCCCACCCTGAAATATAATC
This sequence comes from Microcystis sp. M165S2, assembly GCF_020245885.1. NCBI lineage: Bacteria > Bacillati > Cyanobacteriota > Cyanophyceae > Chroococcales > Microcystaceae > Microcystis > Microcystis sp. M165S2. Next base: position 7,256 of record NZ_JADBTZ010000221.1, read on the forward strand.
CTAGTCTGGAGCGCTTTGATAGCTCTTGGGCGGCCCCTTTGTCCACTCTTCTGGGACTGGGACGGGCTGCCGGGGCGACTTTTATCGAATTTTTCCTCGAAAGAGTCAACTATATCAGTTGTTTAGCCGAAGATGACACCATCACCAGTCTCTCACCGAAACTATCTACAGGGGCAGGAATCCGCCTTTTTCGCGGTAAAGCTGATTGTTTCGTCAGTACCAACGATTTAAGCTTCCAAGGCTTAAAAAATGCCCTAGAAAAAGGTTTATCGATTCTCGGTTTAAACCTACCCGGTCCTAACGCGTATATTCCCGAAATCAATCTGGAAATGTTCCGGGATTATGCCACGGTCAAAAATAAAGATATTTGGCTGAATAATTGCAGTTCTTTGGGAGAAATGGGTGATATTCTGCTAAATGCTAACCTTCAACTCAATCAGAAAGCCTCTCACGTCCAATCTCGTCGCGCCGCTTATTTTCGCGATTGGCAAGAAGTTTTAGTTGCCGCTAGTGATGGCACTTTTGCCCGGGATATTCGCCTCACCCAATCGGTGGGCTATAATCTCCTCTGTGCCGATGGGACTAATCGTTCTAGCATTGGTAAACGGTTGGGTAGTACCAGTAATCCCGATTTTCTGCGGACGTGGAATGCCGAGGAAGCGGCGGCAGAAGTGGCCGCATCGGCGGGTAAAATGCTTTACGCTGACTATGTAGAATCCGGCAGTTATCCCATCGTCATGGCCAATGAATTTGGCGGTGTTATCTTCCACGAAGCCTGTGGTCATTTGCTAGAAACTACCCAAATCGAACAAAAAACCACGCCCTTTCTCGATAAAAAAGGCGAAAAAATCGCCCACGAAAACCTGACGGCTTGGGACGAAGGATTATCCGATAAAGCTTTCGGTACTATCGATATGGACGATGAGGGAATGCCGGCCCAGCGTACTCTCCTAATTGAAAATGGTATCCTAAAAAACTTCATTGCCGATCGCACTGGTTCAATGAAAACCGGTCATCCGCGCACAGGTAGCGGTCGCCGTCAAAACTACACCTATGCCGCCGCTAGTCGGATGCGGAATACCTACATCGCTCCCGGGGAATATACCCTCGATAATCTCTTTAATTCCATCGATAAAGGCATTTATTGCAAAAAAATGGGCGGTGGTAGTGTGGGGGCCACCGGTGAATTTAATTTCGCCGTCGAGGAAGCTTATCTTATCGAAAACGGCAACCTGACTAAACCCCTGAAAGGCGCGACTTTAATCGGTTCAGCTAAGGAGATTATGAATAAAATCTCTATGTGTTCCCAAGATTTAGGTCTAGCGGCGGGTTTTTGCGGTTCCGTCAGTGGTAGCGTTTATGTCACCGTTGGTCAACCCCATTTAAAAGTAGATTCTATTACCGTTGGCGGTCGTTAATCATGGCTTTAGTAATCCTCTACTATTTCCTCATTGCCATCATGATAGTGGGGATAATTGGCGAACTGCTGCCCGCTGTCCCCGGCATGAGTTTGATTTTAATCGCCATGCTGGTATGGGGTTTTGTCACCAAATTCGCGGGGATGGGGGTCGCTTTAACCGTGGCCTTTGTTATCCTTCTCCTCAGTCTGGGGGTGGAATTCCTCGCTAGTTATCTCGGCGCCCAAAAAGTTGGGGCGAGCAATTGGAGTCAAATCGGGCTAGTAGTGGGCTTATTAGCGGGAATATTCGGGCTTTTACCCGCTTTACCCATTGGCGGCCCAATTATCGGCTTATTTATCGGTCCGGTGGTGGGAGCTTTTTTGGGAGAATACGCCTATCGTCGCGATTTGGAATTAACCCCCCGTTTGCAACAATCCCTAAAAGTCTGTGTCGGTATCGTCGTCGGTACAGTTATCGGTCACGTTGCTAAAGCTATGCTGGCTACGGCCGCCGTTATCGTCTTTATTGTCACCACCTGGCCTAATTTAGCCAATTTAGGCTAAGTATAGCTATCAGCCGTCAGGAGACAGGATTCAGCTTTTATTTATTCTCCCCATCACCCCAAACCCCCAACCCCCAACCCCTAACCCCCCATAAATCTATGCCAAAAGTTGAAGATATCGCCCAAATCGCTAATTCTAGCGCCCAAGCTTTAGGAATTGCTAAATACGACATCTATGGTTCTTCTGTCGATGAAACCGATGTGGATGTGTTTCAAGGGGAACCCAAACAGGTACAAGCTTCCAATCGTTCCAGCGTTATCGTTCGCGTCTGGAATCGGGATAATCAAGTTGGTGTCACCTCGACCACCGATGTGGACCCGGTGGGACTGCAATTAGCCCTGAAAACCGCCCAAGAAGCCAGCTTTTTTGGTGTTAAGGAAAATGTCCCCGATTTTAGTCCCGCGGCCACTGCACCTACCACAGAAGTGGCCAGCGAAATGTCTAATCAAGCAGCTGTATCCACTCTCATCGATAAGTTATTAGCCGCCGAAAAATCTTTACTAGCGGCCCATCCGGCTATTGCCAGTGTTCCCTATAACGGTTTGGGACAACAGCAGGTCAGACGTTTTTATCTCAATAGCGACGGGGCAATGCGTCAGGAAGCGCGTAGTTATGCCAGTGTGTATTTATACACCAAAACCGAACAGGAAGGCAAAAAACCCCGCAGCGCTGGTGCTTTTCGGGTCAGTCCGGGCCTGGAAAAATTAGATATCGATGGTTGCATCGAGGAAGCGATTACCAAAACTGTTAGCCATCTGGACTATCAACCGATTATCACGGGTAAATATTTGGTGGTTTTTGCCCCTCGCGCCTTTTTGAGTCTAATGGGAGCATTTTCTAATCTGTTTAATGCCCAAAATGTCCTTGATAAACAGAGTCTTTCTACTCCAGAATCCCTAGGAACACAAATCGCGGCCACTGCCTTAAATTTGTGCGATGATGCCCTCCATCCGGCTAATGTTGCCGCCGAAACTTTTGATAGTGAAGGCACTCCCACCCATCGTGTGGAATTAATTAAAGAGGGGATTTTGAGTAATTTTCTCCATAGCACGATTACCGCTAAACGGATGAATACGGAACCCACTGGCAACGGTAACATTGGGTCAAAAGTAACGGTTAGTCCCCATTTTTATCACGTTTTTGCTAGTGCTAATCAACCAAAGAGCTATTCTTTGGAAACAGCAGAAAATGTGGTTTTAATTGATAGTTTACAGGCACTTCATGCAGGAGTTAATTCTCTACAAGGTTCCTTCTCTTTGCCGTTTGATGGTTGGTTAGTTAACAAAAATGAGCGCGTTAGCATCGATTCCGCTACCGTAGCCGGAGATATTTTAACACTGCTGAAATCGATTGTTTATCTGGAACCAGAAGCAGTTATCACTCCCAGTGGTGTTTGTCCCTACGTTTGGGTAGAAGGTTTATCAATCACAGGAGAAGCTTAACACTATACCGGAGCAAAAATAGGGGGTATTAATCAGGGTAATACCCCCGCAAAGTGGGCAAGCTGTTGACTATCCAAATTACTTCTTAAACTGCACCAGAATTGGGACCGGGGAGAATAAATAAAAATAATCTCCCATCTCCCCAAAACGAAAACTTCATACCTCACCATTAAGATAACTGCTATAAGAACTATTTTTCAGCCGGGGGAAACCAATTATCATCTAATGTTTGTTCGAGGGATATATGAGCGTCTGAATTGAGGGAAAAAAGCTGAGAAACCGATTTAATCGCCACTGGATAAACCTTATCATACATAACTGCTAATTCTGGCCGTAAGCTGGGACTATCTTCTAAACGCTGCTGAATTTGGGCGCGAAAATTGACTATTTCTGCCGCCCAATGATTACCTGACCGTTTTTTTTCTTCTTGCCAATAAGCCAGCTTTAAAAGATGTTCGATAAGACGGGTTAACAGACTCATTAAAGCTCGTCTATCACTTTTCCCCATACTCTCGATTTCTTCAATTAAATTATCCCAATCCACCTGCTCAAAATTACGCTCTTGTAACTGTTTTACCGTCTCTTTTAGCCATTGATTATAATCAGTTTCGTAGGCAGTTGACGACATAATTTAACTCTCCATAGAAAATTACTTAGTAGATTAAGAAAGGTTAATGGGTGTATCCATTGATAGATAGGGTTTTTCGGCTATTGTAGTAGATATCTATGGGGGAAATCCAGATATATTCTAGAACGTGAGGTGTGGAACCTGACGCGATTGCCCATAAAAATGCCAGGTTTTTGAACGTGGACTCGTTGAACCAAGAATCCCGAAGTGCTTAGTGGGGTGGGAGTATCAATCAGATTCTCTAAAGAAACCCGCTTTCTGACTTGTAGTAAGATTGAGGGCATAGTATGGCAATTTTGCAGGCGATGAAGGCAGCGGCAGTTATTGAGCAGTACAAAAACGGGCGGCGGGATTTCCGGGGGGAATCCTTGCGGGGTGGTAATTTTCGCGGCGCGGACTTAGCGGGGGCGGATTTCAGTGGCTGTGATATACGCGGGGCAAATTTTAGTCGGGCGAATTTGACGGGGGTGAAGTTTGCTGGGGCGACGGCGGGATTGCCGAAGCGCTGGGTGGTGATTTTGTTAGGGTTGGCTTTGGTGTTAATTGTGATTTCGAGTTTTTTTTCCCTCGTAGCCGCTTATCTGGTGAGCTTAATTTTTGATTCATCCAGTACACAAAACCAAGTTGCTGGTTGGTCCACCTTAATTTTTCTCATCTGTTTTTGCGCTGTCACTTGGCGTAAAAATATTTTGGCCGGAGTCGGAGCCTTCGCCTTCGCCTTCGCCTTCGCCGTAGTCTTCGCCGGAGCCGTAGCCGGAGCCGTAGCCGGAGCCGGAGCCGTAGCCGTAGTCTTCGCCGGAGCCGTAGCCGTAGTCTTCGCCGGAGCCGTAGCCGTAGCCGTAGTCGTAGCCGTAGCCGTAGTCGTAGCCCTAGCCGTAGCCGTAGCCCTAGCCGGAGCCGGAGCCGGAGCCGTAGCCGTAGTCGTAGCCGTAGTCGTAGCCCTAGCCGTAGCCGGAGCCGTAGCCGTAGCCGTAGCCGTAGCCGTAACCGGAGCCTCAGCCTCAGCCGGAGCCGTAGCCGTAGCCGTAGCCGTAGCCTTGACGCTATTTTACTTTTGCCTCGGTTGGTTGACCCTCAAACAGGAAAGCCGAGATCCTTGGTTGCGTCAAATTGTGATAGCCTTTGCTGCTATTGGTGGCACATCCTTTTTTCAAGCTAATTTAACCGAGGCAGATTTCACGGGTGCGAGGTTGAAAAATACCAACTTCAACCGCGCCATCCTGAAAAAAACCCGCTTCCAGCAGGCAATTAAATTGGAATTAGCCCGCCCCGGCAATACCTTGTTAGTCAATCCCCAGGTTAGGGATTTCCTGATTGATTCCCGCACCGGAGCCGGAAAAGACTTTGCCCAAGCCAATTTACGGGGGGCATACCTAGACGGGGCAAACCTGCAAACTGCCAACTTGCGCCTAGCGAATATCAGTGAAGCCAGCTTGCAATACGCCAACCTTGCGGGGGCAAACCTCACCGAAGTCAACGCCGTCAATACCGATTTGCGCCATGCTACTCTGACGGGTGCTTGCGTGGAAAATTGGAATATTGATGCCACCACCCAACTGGATGAGATTGACTGCCAGTATATTTACCTGCTTAATGGGCAAAAAGAACGCCGCCCCAGCAGTGGTGAATTTCAACCGGGCGAATTTACTAAATTGTTTGCCGAAATGTTCGACACCGTTGACCTCATTTTCCGCAATGGGGTGGATTGGAAAGCTTTCATTGCTGCCTTAAAAGAAGTGCAAGTGCAGAATGAAGATACGCCGCTTCAGGTGCAGAGCATTGCCAATAAAGGAGATGGCGTGATAGTGGTAAAAGTCCATGTACCGCCCGATACTGATAAAGAGAAAATTCATCAAGAATTTAACCAAAATTATCAACTACAACTCGCAGCCATCGAAGCGCAATATAAGGCACAACTCACCGCCAAAGACACGGAAATTGCCATCTATCGCCAACAAAGTGTTGATATGATGGAAATTACCAAAACCCTCGCCAACCGTCCCATCCATGTAGAAGCAAAAGCCATGAGCAACAGTAACGACAGTTCCCCAAATATTAACATCCGCGATATTAAAAATTCTGCCGTCAATTTCGGCAAAATCATCGGCGATGTAACTAATACCATTAACCAAATTGCATCCGACGCTTCCCCAGAAAACGCCCAACTTAAAGCTTTACTGCAAGAACTGACTCAGGCGATTGAAATTGACAGCCATTTAGATGTAGAAGAAAAAGCCGAAGCCGCCAACCAAGTCAAAAAGATTGCCCAAGCTAGTCAAAATCCTGATGATGCCGGACTGCAAAAGAAAGCCCAACGAGCAGTTAATTTTCTCGAAACAATTGCTAAAGCTTTGGAACCTGCCAGCAAACTTGCCCAAGCCTGTCAAAAAGCCTTACCGATAATTTTGGGAATATTAGGCTTCTGATAGGTTTGTAGTTGCGCTTTAGCGCAGTTCTAGTTAGGGCTAGAGCATCCTCGTAACTGTTTTACCGTCTCTTTTAGCCATTGATTATAATCAGTTTCGTAGGCAGTTGATGACATAATTTAACTCTTCATAGAAAATTAATTAAATGGCTCTCTATCTAGGAGAAGCCGAATTTTGTTCAAAAGTTAACTCCTCTAACACTTCCGTAACCAACTTGCCATTGGCTAAACGCTTTAAACTTCTAATCTGAATATTTACTTTAGGAGTTTCTTCTAACTGTTCAATCAAAAAATCTGCATATTTGATTATTGCCTCACGCGCCGCACTTTTTTTAGTCCAAACTTGCGCCATTTCTAACATATTAGTAACCCCAATAAACTCCTCTCCCTCCCCATCTAAACTATGATTAGCTGCATAGGCATTAGCAGTAGGACACAACAATAAAACATAGCCTAAATGTCCTTTTGTTGCTGTGCCAAATCCTTTAGCCATAAAGAATTTTCCTCAAGATAACAAATCGAGCGCGATTGTCGATGATAGCTGAGATTCTATCACTTGATGACCGAGATTAACCGGTCGAGCATTTCCCTCTACCGGCGCGCAATAACGGGGAATTGGACTAGAAACGAGGCTAATATGACGGTCACTCACCGCTAATCCATGGGTAGGATCATAGCCTTTCCAGCCGCCCCCCGGCAAATACACCTCTACCCAAGCGTGTAAATATCTTTCTCCTTGGTCTAAATCTCCTTCTTGATAGCCACTGACAAAACGGGAAGCCAATCCCACACAGCGACACACATCCATAAATAAAACCACAAAATCGCGACAGGAACCCTGCTTATTTTTCCAAGTGTTTCCGGGTAGATAGGGTTCCCCAGTAAGACGAATAATTTGCTGACAATTTCGGTAAATTTTGTCATTAAGATTAAACAGGAAAGATAGCACCTGTCCCTCGGTTTCCCGCATAACTTCTTGGGCTAATGCTGCCACATCAGGGTCATTAGCTAACCCATAAAATTGTCTGTAGGGTTGTAATTGACTGTGGAGAGAAATGGGATAATCAAAGGGTAAACAGGTCGCCCAAGGTTCCAACAAATACTGAAAAGGATTAACTCCATGGGTTTCTACTTCACTCACCACATCAATTAATAATTCTTCCGTCGGTTGATTAAACCAAATTTGTAAACAAGAATTTCCATCGAGGTCGATAATATTAGTTATCGTTAAAGGTTCCGGGTTAATTTTGAGCGTGAACTCTCGTAAAGTTTGCCCACCATCGGATTTTGGTCGCAAGCGCAGCAGATGGGGCGATAAAATCACGGGTTGATTATAGAAATAGTTAGTTTGATGCCGAATGTGATAACGCATTAAGTTGTTAATTGGGATTGATATTGAAAGTTATTTACTGGCAGAGGTGAGGCAAGTTCAGGATTAAAAACGAAGAAAGTTTCTGTCATTTTTATTCCCACATCATTAACTCTTTTTTGAATATGGTCGAGGAATTCATGTAATCCCATTTCAATAATATCCTCGATAGTTAGATAACTCATTTCTGCACCAAGTCGCCCTAAACTTCTTTCTACCGAATTCCCCCAAGTTCCTATAGGAGTACCAGTAACTTGATGCAAACAGTGGTCTAATTCCCGCAGACAAAAGTGAATTGAACGAGGAAATTCTCGATTCAGAATTAAAAATTCGGCCACGTCACTAGGAGTAATCCGTCGTTGACATTTACGATACATTTCGTAGGCACTCACCGACCGCAGTAAAGCAATCCATTGAATTTGGTCTAGAGAAGTTCCTACCCATTGAGCGGAAGGTAAGAGATAATAGTATTTAACATCAAGAATTCTGGCGGTTTTATCGGCGCGTTCCTGTAATCTTCCCATAACGCCAAAATGCCAACCTTCATTATGAGTCATCGTTGCATCCATCACCCCCGCAAAACGGTGACTAGCCAATTTAACTTGGGTAAAAAAGTTCGGTAAAGTAGTTTGAGGATGGTAAGAGGAAGCATCTTTTACCATCAAGAAAAAACCATTAACCTGTTCCCACATTTCCGAAGAAATAATCTCGCGAACTGACCGAGCATTTTCTCGCGCCCAGCGCAAACAAGAGATAATTGAACTACTATATTCCGTGTCAAATGTCAAGAAATTGATCACATTTTCTGCGGTGGCTGTGCCGTAACGTTTCTTGAATTGTTCTAAATCTCCCGTGGTTAAAACCAAAGGTTCCCACTGTTGCAAAACACTGGTAGGTACATCTAACATTAAATTAAGGTTAACATCCATAAACCTGGCGACATTTTCCGCCCGTTCAATATAGCGATTTAACCAATAAATTGAATCGGCAACTCTACTAAGCATAATTAACCAGGAAAAAGTGAAAAGGTTAGGGTGGGTTAGTAACCCAGCAAAATTTTGATTATTGTCTTGATTACTTGGTTAAAACCCAAGTATCTTTACTGCCACCACCTTGAGAAGAATTAACCACTAAAGAACCCTTTTTCAAAGCCACGCGAGTTAACCCCCCGGGATGCACATAAATTTCATCGCCACGATGGAGAATATAGGGACGTAAATCCACATGACGACCTTCAATTTCCGTGTCAATTAAAGTGGGAACCCTAGAAAGACTTAACACTGGTTGAGCGATATAATTGCGGGGATTAGCGGCAATGCGTGGGGCAAATTCTGCCCTTTGTTCGGGGGTAGCTTGAGAACCGACTAACATCCCATAACCTCCCGACTCATTAGCGGCTTTCACAACTAATTTATCGAGATTATTTAAAACATAATCTAAGTCCTTTTCTCGCCAACAAAGATAGGTAGGAACGTTATTTAAAATCGCTTCTTCTCGCAGATAATAACGAATCATATCGGGGACAAAAGCATAAATAACCTTATCATCGGCGACTCCCGTACCCGGGGCATTAGCTAAAGCGACGCGACCTTCCTGGAAAACTTTTAATAATCCGGGTACACCTAACATCGAATCGGGACGAAAAACCGCAGGATCTAAAAAGTCATCATCGAGGCGACGATATACCACATCTACCCGTCTTAATCCCTTAGTGGTTTTCATTTGTAGATAACCATCAAAGACGACTAAATCACGCCCTTCCACTAATTCTACCCCCATTTGTTGGGCAATAAAAGAATGTTCAAAGTAGGCAGAATTATAGGTTCCGGGGGTTAAAACCACCACGGTGGGATTAGGCAATTGGGGCGGTGCTAAATTAAGGAGAGTTTCCAACAGATGGGAAGGATAATCATCCACCGGTTTAACATTCATTGTCTGGAAAATATCCGGGAAGGTGCTTTTCATTACCCGACGATTTTCGAGGACATAAGAAATACCGGAAGGAACCCGCAAATTATCCTCTAAAACGTACCATTGACCATCTTTATCGCGGACTAAATCGGTTCCCGTGATGTGACACCAGATACCTCCGGCGGGTTTCAGTCCCACACAGGGTTTCAGAAATCCCGTTGCCGAGGCGATTAATTCGGGGGGAATAATGCCATCTTTAATGATTAACTGGTCATTGTAGATATCGGAGAGAAAAAGATTGAGAGCTTTGATGCGTTGTTTCAGGCCTCTTTCTAAATAATCCCAGTCCTCAGCCGAGACAATTCGGGGAATAATATCAAAAGGAAAGATTTTTTCCACCCCTTGATTGTCGCTATAGACATTGAAAGTCACCCCCAATTCAAACAGGGCCGACTGAGCGGTTTCCCGGTGTTGTTGAAGTTCTCGGGGGGGCAGATTCTGCAACCATTTGATTAAAGGGGACGCGTGGGGACGAGGTTGACCATCATCTAAGAATAGTTCGTCGTAGAAGCCTTCGGGATCGTAGGTATTTAATAGCACACTGACCTCATTTCATACCTTACCTATTCCCAGTGTCGGACAATTGTACCGATTTTTTGTAGTCTAGGAGACATTTTAAGGGAAATTTTAGGAAGTTAGCCGTTTTTCGGGGCTGGCGATCGCCCCTCGATCCCCACTGGTGGAGAAACCTGACAAGAGCGAGAATTAGACCTGAAAACTGTGTTACATTTTTTAAAGGTCACATCTTAAATCTTTCATTTTTCTTACTGGTTACGCAATGTTTACCAAACAAGTAACGGATTCCAAAGCCTATCAATGGTTTCAGGAACGCTTAGAAATTCAAGGGATCGCTGATGATATCAGCACCAAATACGTTCCTCCCCACGTTAATATCTTCTACTGTCTGGGGGGTATCACCCTTGTGTGCTTCGTGATCCAGTTTGCCACTGGTTTCGCCATGACCTTCTACTACAAACCCACTGTAGCAGAGGCCCTCTCCTCAGTACAGTACATCATGAACGAAGTCAACTTTGGTTGGTTAATTCGTTCTATCCATCGCTGGTCTGCCAGTATGATGGTCTTAATGATGATCCTGCACGTTTTCCGCGTCTATCTGACCGGTGGCTTCAAAAAACCTCGCGAATTAACCTGGGTAACTGGGGTTGTCCTGGCCGTGATCACCGTTACCTTTGGTGTCACCGGTTACTCCTTACCCTGGGATCAGGTGGGCTACTGGGCGGTTAAAATCGTTTCTGGTGTACCTGCTGCTATTCCCGTCGTCGGCGATCAACTCGTCACCCTGATGCGCGGTAGCGAAAGCGTCGGTCAAGCAACTTTAACCCGTTTCTACAGCTTACATACCTTTGTCCTGCCCTGGTCGATCGCGGTCTTCATGTTGCTACATTTCTTGATGATCCGTAAACAAGGCATTTCTGGGCCTCTATAATTCAGAAAAGTATCTCTGTCGATCCGAAATCATTTTTAGGAGACATTATCCATGTCCACATTAAAAAAGCCCGATCTCAGCGATCCCGCTCTGCGCGCTAAGTTGGCTAAAGGGATGGGTCACAACTACTACGGTGAACCCGCTTGGCCTAACGATCTGCTCTATATCTTCCCGGTAGTTATCTTTGGTACGATCGGACTCTGCACCGGTTTAGCGATTATGGATCCCACCATGATCGGTGAACCTGCCGATCCTTTCGCTACTCCCCTAGAAATTCTGCCAGAGTGGTATCTTTATCCCGTTTTCCAAATTCTCCGTATTCTTCCTAACAAACTCTTAGGTATCGCTTGCATGGCCGGCGTTCCCCTAGGCTTGATGTTAGTTCCCTTTATTGAAAGCGTCAATAAATTCCAAAATCCCTTCCGTCGTCCCGTCGCTACCGCTATCTTCCTATTTGGTACTGTGGTCACGATCTGGTTAGGTATTGGTGCCACTTTCCCCATCGATATATCTTTAACTCTCGGTTTGTTCTAAGTTACTGAACACCACCGGTTTGTTGCCCACGCTTGTGATTCCTGACTTTGGAAGAGCAATCGTGGGCAATTTTAATTTTGATTTCTTCTATCTCAAGGTCGCGATTCATCTCCCGTTAACCGCTACGCAGTTTAACGGGAGATGAATCGCGACCAGAATGAAACTAACGTGGTAGCGTTTCCAATTTCGGGGAGTTTTGGTTCTCGACATATTTTTTTAGTTGTTCGACGGTAACGCCGCCACAACTGGCCACAAAATAAGCTCCCGTCCAAAAATAGGGTTTGTTGTAGAAATACTTTGCCGCCAAATCCGGAAATTCCTTTCTAATTAAGCGACTACTAACTGTTTTAAGGTTAGCGATTAGTTTGGATAAAGCGATGTCAGGTTTGTCATCGATAATCAGGTGAACGTAATCCGATTCACCGTTGAAATCAAGTAATGTGCTGTCCCA